>JAHFFT010000014.1 GCA_023247795.1 Candidatus Omnitrophota bacterium | reverse complement strand
CCCGACCAGTTTAGCCTTGATATTCGCCGGCGCACGGTTGATCTCGGCCTCAACTACTTCGGAGGCATAAATCTCATAAGCGCCTTTGGAAACCAAATCAAAAAATTCTTTCGTAATCGCCATCTTCTCCGGCGCGTCATCGGCAAAGACAAAATTCCAGGTGGATGTTTCAATGTAAAGCTTGAGTTTTTTCATAATTTATACCTGTTTAATTATAACATATTTCTCAAAAAACACCGGCGACTTGAGGTTTCAATTGATCTCCCGTTTCCTTAGAAATTTTCTTCCATATATGGCTTAATAAAAGTATCGTATTCTTCTTTCAAATGGGAAGGTCTATCTAATAGAGAACAATTTTGAGGAGGAGTGTCCTCTAACTTCACTCCACTTTTACTTTCTACAGTATTATAATAATCAGCATACATTTTATTCTCATAGACGTCATATAAATAAAAAGCATTCCCTACTTGTCCTCCTAATAAAGCACCCCTAATCGAAATAAAACATTTATTTAGTTTCTTATTATAGTGGCAAGTATATTGGTAAAAATCACCTTGGCTTCCCTGTTGAAGGTAGCCGTTCTTTTCAAAAAATAATTCCGCTTTTTTAGCACACATCGCTTGCAACTCTAAATCTTCCTTTTTGGTTAGTGTGCGTATGTAATTATAGGCAACCAAACTTCCAACTGCCGCAATTATTATTACCACACTCAATTTAAACCAATTTTCTTTAATAAATTTATCCATTTTTTGCTATCCGGGAAGTGTGGCTAAATGTTGATCCGTTAAGTACATAACCCCTGCTTCGGGAAGCTTGGGCAGTTCGATCTTATCTATAAATCCATATTTTTGGGCTTCAACAGCTAAGTATGTTGTTGTATTCTGAAAAGCTTTTTTTATTGCTGATAACGTTAAACTTTTTGTTCCTTTGCGGGCAGTTTCTTTTTGGATTATCTTTTGTGTTGTGTCATCGGCAGAGAGCAAAGTTGCCTTTTGAGTATCTAAATCAAATAAATTAAATTGTTCAGGTAATGCAGTTCGTGGAAGAGTTGTTTGATGAATCATAAAACTACAATCTGGAACACCAATTCTATTTTGAAATCCTAGAAAAAATGGCACTCCTGCTGAGTAAACATTCCCCATGTTATACACAGTTGTTTTCTGGGGAATAGCTTTTATGAAATTATATAAATTAACGGCACTAAATGGACTGCCCCCAAGTGTTGAAAGATAAACAATATATTCAGATATACCGACAGAACTTTGTGCTTGGCTACAAATAAAGCCAACCAGGACATCTTCCATTTTTTTAGTAATTGCGGTACTACACCAAATATGCTGAACCTTGGGAATTTGTTCTGCCACTTATTGTTTTCTCCATTTGATAGTAAAACCAAACCAGCTTGGCCCTACCCTAATCTCAACTTCCTTTAAATCAATTTTTCTTTCCTTTGCTTGCTCAACAGCCGCCAATGTTATAGATCCTGCTGTACCTGAAGAAATAGTCACCGAATAATTTTTTTGCAATGCTTCTCTTACTAGGGCTCCTAAATCATTTGGATTTGTAGAAGCCGCAACGGGAATAAGGAATTTCTTTTCCTCTTCATTCATTTACTAACCTTCCATTTGTGTTTCGACTCGCGTCCTGTCACACCCCTCAAACAGGACAGCGGTTTTTACGAATTCCTTCAAAATACGCATTCCCACAACTCTTTAAGTTACAGACCTTTATGCAAAACCAAATTTCTGGTTCGCAGTGGTGTCCTGTTTGGAAAATGGGGTGGCTGACGGGATTTGAACCCGCGACCACAAGATCCACAATCTTGTACTCTAACCAGCTGAGCTACAGCCACCACAAGAGTTCCTATTTTAACAAAAAATGTCAATCCGACAAGGTTTTCTTAAATGCCTAAGAAAAACTTTACTTCGATGGAAACAACTCGGAGGGAAGGCTGATATTCCCTTGAAATGAAACATTCTCAATCTTGAAATGATCCATCTGGGTCTTAAAAGCAAACTTACTTTTCATCGTGACATCTTTGAGAGCGGAAAAACCCTTCACCAAATTTAAGGTCGGCTCTTGTTTTTGCAGGCTCGTTAAAGCAAAAAGATCGGCCAAGTTGATTTCTCCTTCAACCATCAAATCATTCTGATGTGACACTATGTTCGCCGTCAAAATCTTCAGCCCGCGCTCGTTACTCACATTAAAACTCTCTTCCATATTCAAACCGACCGGATCAACCCAGCCTTCGCTCTGAATTTTACTATTGGTTAGAGGCAACGCGGTAAGCGAACACTCTTCAACAAACGCCTGAAATCTGATATTGGAACGCAAGGCACGGACCGGATAAGCTAAATCATTGACGTGAAAATCAATTTTTTCTAAGGTGACTTTCACTTCCTGGGCGAATGACTGATCAGTAAATGCCATATGCCCCCCTTCAACTCGCAAATCATCAACCAAGAGATTCAGCGCGACCCCCTTCGTTTCTTTAAAATCGACCGGCAACACATTTTTAACCAGTTTATTGACCAGCTCAGAGATTGACTCCAACGCCGATGGAGACTTTGTGAAGTTGTCACCTAAAGCGATCTTTCCATCAGGCAATCGTGAAACTATTATTTCCGGATCTTTAATCCACACTCTTTGAACCCACAACTGACGCTGCCACAGACACTCAGGACGCAATGAAATCATAACCGATTTTACCTGAAAGTCAGTTCCAATGGCAAGACGGCTAACATAAAGGCCAAAAGGAAACCGATAGTGAACATCCTCAATCGTGACCGGCCGGCCAAAAGTCTCCTGCAGTTTAACCACGGCCGCGTCTCTGGCCTTTAGTTCGACAAAAAAATAAACAGCAGCAAAGGCAAAAAAAATTAAAAGCAAGAAAAGAAGCAAGATACGTCTGGCAAATTTAAACATATTTTAATCCCGGAATTTTTTCGTCCATGAAAGGGCTCTTCCTCTCTAACCTATTTCCTCAATTATTTTGCTCGGGTACGGCCAAATACAAATAATAATTTTCAAAACTATATCCCCACACCCCGCCTGTCGAGTAAAAAAGTTTGAATTGATAGCCAAACCTGCGATCAAATTCCAACGGTTTGGAAAAAAGAAAAATCAGGTTTTCCAAATTCTGAAATCGCTTTCCCGCTCGAATGATTACGTCTTCTTGAGTTAACGTCTTCATCAATTGATATTTTTTACTGGGGATAAAAAACGTGCCGAACTCTTGAATATCCGCGTACCAAAATTTTCTATTTGGCAAATAAGCAACTACCGAAGAAGCAATGTCCGAGTGGTCAGCAACAATCACTTCATCCTGCAAATGAAACTTTTTGGATACAATTTCAATACTTTCCGCCGCCCCCTGGGACCCCGAAAAAGCGCCATACCACTCCCAAAAACCCGCGGTTCGAGAAGCCCGAAAAGAACAAATGAAACTGACGACCAAAATGAGCAATATACTGCTTCTGATCAATTGATAAGGCAGCCTGTGCAAAAACTGAGATTGCGACGGCGGATGATAAGTTTCGACCCAAAGAAAAAATAAAGTGATCATAAGAACCAAGCCAAAATGCCTTAAATCACCCGGATAAAAGTATGTAAAAAGCATGAACAAAAAAAAGTGATTTACCAAATAGAGATAAAGCACACCCTTCTTTCGCGACAAATAAATGAAGAGGAGAACAAACAAAACAAGCCCAATCATGATCGACATGTTTTTTGAAACATTCCATTGCACCGGAAAAAGCGAAAGCGCAAGGGGATTAAAAATGTTGATAATATCCGGCGGCTGCATAAACCCGGATGACGCAAAATCGCTCGGCAATATCGTTCCCTGCAGAAAGGCCAGGAGCCCTCCCAGGAAAGCAAAACACAAAGACACGATCGATGTTCTGCTGAAAGATTTTCTCTTGATCGTTTCGTAAATGAGCAGACTGAACAGCGCCGAGGTCAATGGAAACAGGAAATAATGAGTATTGAACAATAAAAAAAGAAAAAAGCAATAAATGCTTATGGATTCATGCCGTTTCTTATAAAGGGATGCGACGATAAATAAAATGAGCGTTGTTAACGCGTAATTTCTTGCGATAACAGCGTATTCAAAAAACATATAGTAAGAAAAAATGAACAAAAATTTAAAAATCCGCGGAAATGGCGCCTTGATAACAAATATAGAGGCAGCCGCAACAGCGATGATCCAGTTGAGGATCAATATGGATTGATAGGGAAGCCCCAATTTGGCCAAAGGGAATATCAAAAAATACCACAGGAATGGACAGCCCGCCCCGAAGAGATATTTAAGAAACAATTCAAACAATCCAAATTTCTGGACAGCGAGCCAAGGTTGAGCCTCATCACGCCAAGACTCATGACGCAGCACTAAGAGCAAGGTCAAAACAGCGTAGAGAAAAATAAGGACGGCATCTAAAATCCGCTGGCGGTCAATTGAGAGAGATTTCAATTTCATCATAGATAGTCAAAATTATGGAATAGGCCTCGCTTTATAAATAAAATATTTCTCAATTCCATATCCCCACACATCATTTCCAGAGGCATATATGGGAACAAATTGATAACCAAAGCGTTGATCAAATTCTATCGGCCGAGTAAAAAGAAATATCAAATTATCTAACCCCTGAAAATTTTTCCCCGCTCGAATGAGAACTTCCTCAGGGCGTAAGGGCTCGGGAAATAAATACCGCTTACTTGACTGTTGATATGTACCGAATCCCTGAATCTCAGCAAACCAAAATTTCCTATTGGGCAAATAAGGAACCACTGCGGAAGCAGCATCCGACCGATCGCAAACAATGACTTCATTCTGTAAATTGGATTTTTTGGATACCTCCTCAATCTTTTTTGCCGCTTCCTTGGAAGCTGAAAAATTCCTTCGCCACTCTAAAAAACCCGTTAATTGAGAAGCCCTCCAAGAAAGCGCTAGACCAAAAAATACAATAATCATTATAATCGTTCTGATTTTCTGAAAGGGTTCTTGACCGAAGCGTAAAAGCAGAGATGGGGGGTGATACAATTCGATCCAGAGTAAAAAAAGACAAATCATCAACACCAGCCCGAAGTGTCTTAGATTCCCTGGATATAAGCACATAAAAAAATAGAATAAAAAAATATTTGATACTAAAAAAAGATAAAAAATGCCGGGCTTTCTTAAAAAAAAGGCAAACAAAAGAACAAGGACAACAAACCCTATGATAACGGATAAATTGTATGAGATATCCCACTGCGCCGGAAAAAGAAATCGCGCGATGGGTTCAAAAATATTTTTACTCTGCGCCACTTTAAACATCCCTTCAGCATGAACATCCGTTGCAATCAACAATCCATTCAAGAAGGCTAATAAAGCTCCTAAAGAAGCTATGCCTAAAGCGATGACGGATTGACGGCTGAAATCCTTTCTTTTAAACGTTTCATAAACAAGGAGACTCCATAGCGCTGCGGCTAAAGGATATAAAAAGTAATGGGTATTGAATAGTAAAAAAAGGCAAATGCAATAGGGGACCATGGATTCATGTCGCTTCTTATAAAACGAAGCAACAGCAAACAAAATGAAGGTCGATAACGCGTAATTTCTTGCAATAACGGCATATTCATAGAACATATAATACGAAAAAATAAATGCGCACTTAAAAACCCTTGGGAAAGGCGCCTTGATAACAAACAAAGCGGCAGCCCCAACAGCGATGATCCAGTTCAGCAGCAACATCGCTGAATAAGGAAACCCGAATTTGACAAAAGGAAAAAGCAAAAAATACCACAAAAACGGGTGCCCCTCTTGGCTCAATTTACGAAAGAACAATTCAAAAAATCCAAATTTTTGAACAAGCAGCCAGGGACGAGCCTCATCACGCCAAGGCTCATGATGTAAGACGAGGAGCAAAGTGAGAACGGTGTAAGCAAGAATGCAGACAATGTCAAAAATTCGTTCGCGCTTTATAAAAAAATCGCTGAATTTTTTTATCATTCTTTTGGGGTGAGCCTTCTTGATGATGAATCAAAATGCGCCTGTATTGAACTTTCCTCCCAATGCTTAGAAAAAGTTCAACACGTGCGCTTACCACAAGCTATAAAAGACATCCTTCAAGAAAATGCGCCTGCACTTGAATTTTCCTCTCAATGCTTAGAAAAAGTTCAACACGTGCGCTTACCACAAGCTATAAAAGACATCCTTCAAGAAAATGCGCCTGCACTTGAATTTTCCTCTCAATGCTTAGAAATAATTCAACGCGTGCGCATTACCACAAGCTATAAAAGACATCCTTCAAGAAAATGCGCCTGCACTTGAATTTTCCTCTCAATGCTTAGAAATAATTCAACGCGTGCGCATTACCACAAGTTATAAAAAAATCGTCTAGAAGAATGCGCCTGGCACGACTCGAACGTACGACCCTCTGCTTAGAAGGCAGATGCTCTATCCACCTGAGCTACAGGCGCAAAGAATAACCTTCAGTTTAACAAACAATCATCTAGAATAATTCGCGCAGTACTTGCTACCTTAATTTTTTATTCGGATATGACAAGTGCAGGCGCAAAGAATAACCTTCAGTTTAACAAACAATCATCTAGAATAATTCGCGCAGTACTTGCTACCTTAATTTTTTATTCGGATATGACAAGTACAGGCGCAAAGAATTACATTAAACTTACAAACAATCATCTAGAACAATTCGCGCAGCACTTGCTACCTTAATTTTTTATTCAGATATGACAAGTGCAGGCGCAAAGCTACTTTAAATTCTATCAGATCAAACAAGCGGTGACGCATTTTATTAAAGTGAATTTAATTTATATCAGAATATTAAGGAAAAGTAAAGCTGTGGTGGCTGGCTGAAAGAATTAAGCTAAGATAGCGGGGACAACGGGGGGCTGTCCCTTTAGGGACTGTCCCCCACCTTCTGTGGATAAAACAATGCGATGCTGTCGGTAAAGCCGTGCAAATAATTTTTACCGCTGATCGGGCCGATCTCGCCGGCACAAAAAAAGCCGGCCGCCTGCACCGGCCCCAGATGATTTTGGATGATCCGGATGTCGTGATTCAGTTCATTAAAAAGATGTTGTCCCCGCCCATTGCAGGAAAAAAGCAAAGCCCCGGCGGGCTGTTGGTTAGGAAATTGTTTTCGGTAACCCGCTAACATCTCAATCAAATCTTCGGTCGCGGTCTGGGCGTCGCGCAAATGGAACTGCACGGTCCGACCTTGCTTGACATGATCAGCGACGATGCCGGCACCGGTCGCCTGATCAATGCCCATAACCCCTCTGATCAAAAAATCTCCGCGCTTCAGGTCCTGCTTATACTCATCCATAGCAATACCCAAAAAGAGCATCTGCTGGGCGAGCCTTTTATCGCGGTCACTCGCCTTCTCAAAAACTTTTTTGGCGACCTCGAGAAACGGCTTGCCGGCCAGTTCATAAACAACATTGTCCTGGACCTTGGTCACAATGAAGGTCTCCCCCACCGGCCGGCAGCCCTGCGAGACCACGGTATCGACCTTGATATTTCCGACCAAGGCGCAGCCGACAACCCCTTGCGTAAAATATTGATTGTTCAAAATCATCGTATTTCCGTTGGGGAACGACGTGCCGCTGGCCAGCCCGCCAAAGATGCTGCAGCCGGGATAGGCGGCATTCATCCCCTTCAAATAGCGTTCCATATCAAAATTGAAAGGGTCGGGCAAAGTCAAAAAAACCGGTTTTTCGTTTGGATAAACATCGAAAAATTCATACCAGTCATTATTATTTTGCAAACCTTCTAATTGGCCGTCGTCGATGAGATACGGATAAATCTTGACCTCCGGCAGCCGTGCCAGCAATAAACTCGCTCCGGCAAAATCTTCAATCTCTTCTTCATTGCCGATGATCCCGGCCGCGGTGCAGCCAAGAAAATTTTTGATTTTGAGTTTGGCGTTCAGTTGCTCAACGATCGCCTTGACTTCATCTTGCTTTTTGGGAGTGAGAAAAAGGATGGCTAAATCAAATTCTCCTTGCAGATCCGACGTTAATTCCGCAATGATTTTATCGACGAGATGCGCCTTGGATGTTTTAGAAACGAATTGCATAAAGATTGCGTCTTACCATGCCTAAACATTGAATAAGTCACTATTATAGCAATCCAAACACAATCTTCAAGGTGATTTTAAAATCACCAGATCTCGTTATCCGGTTTTTCTAAAACTTCGCGGATCAAACCAGGGTTCTGTTTGATCGTAAAATAACAAGACGCGCACAGCGGATGTTTGGTTTTATACGTCATGATGAGGATGTCATCAATGGTCAAATGTTCCATGCCCTCGGGTGGATCTTTCATCCGTTCATAAAACTCGGCCTTAATCACATCCGGTGTTTTGCCGCAGATCCAGCATTGATCGTCTTCGATGCTCTGCACCTTTTTCAAATATTCTTTAAAAGCGTCGTCACGGCCTTTCACGACAACCACCTCCTTGTCACAACACTCCAGTGGCATCAATAACACAGGCTGCTAATTAAAGTATAGCACAGATTCATAACATATTGAAAATAAACATTTTACAACTATGTTGATTTATGGCGGTCCGTTTTCCGAAAATGCTGATAGCCCCAAAACAAACGGCAAATCCGTGGCCGGCGTAATGCCGATGATAACGGGTAAAAATCCTTCCACGCTCAAATTTTCTACCCCCTGCTGGCTAAACTCAATCGGCTCTCCCTGATTTCGCACTTCCAAATTGATCCTTTCAGCATTGAAGTCAATACCACCGACATTCTTTTCTTGTGCCGAGGTTGTCGCCGCGGATGGCGCGACGGTATGAACCCCATCTTCACCAAGCAAAAAAGCATCCGTTGTGATTGGTTTCTCTTTTTCAATATAAAAGCTGACCGGTCCTATTCCTGCCTTCAAGGCCTCTATAACCTCTTTAAATTTTTCCGGATCCTTTCCGGCCAAACGCGCTAACGCATCTCGATCGTCGGGAGATAATTGCGACATAACATCTTCCTGCGCATTAAATCCCTCGCCAATTTCAATGGTCACCAATTGCAAATCACTGGTGCTATCCGTCTGTAAAAAAGCATCTTCTCCCAGCGCTCTCCCTTGCTCCGCGTCACCGTTAGAAACTCCACTCAGTGTTAGCGGCTGAAATGAAAATTGGTCCGCTGACTCATCCTTTCCAGCAAAATCCAAAGGTTTTCCATAATTGTTCAAACTGAACCGCCACGGAGAATCCGGAACTGGAAATTCTGCCGTGGTCTCTAAATTCAAAGCATGATCGTTTCCTAAATCAGCTATCTCTAAAATTCTTTTTACCGTTGTCGACTTAGGATCTTCCAGCAACCCAGCGCTGTTGATAAAAATGCCAGACGTGTAATTATTATTTTCTCCTCCTGGAGCATTCCTGCTAAGTTCTATCTGCATGGCCAATTTTAAACTTCTTTTCAAAATTTCATTTGCGTCAAATAAACTTTCTCGCTGCTGGAAACCATTTAACGCGGCTCCCGCCCCGATATTCAGAAAATACGCTAATTGGTCATGGTCGTTATTCAAATATTGTGACATAAATACGACCAGACCAACCTCAGCCCCGACCGCAACCCAATTACCCGTCGTATTCCAAATCTCCGAAGATTCATTTGAATCTTCCGTGTTAATCTTTTGCCGCTGGATTTTTCCTAAAGGGATGGCAACGACAAATCCTCTCATGTCCGGTCCCCAGGCCGGATAAATCTTGGCATCACGAATCATCGACGGCAGTTTCTGAAAAGGAGATTTATCAGACCGTTCGCCTGCCTGCAATTCCTGGGCGGTCAGACCGACAAAAATCGCGGTTAACAAAACACCCTTTGTAAACAGATTTCGGAAGCTAGGCAAATTCTGTGTGGTAAAAAGCTGAAAGGCCCTTTTCACCTTATTTTTTTTATCTGCCAGGATGGTTTTGATCTCATACAAACCGGAATTGGTAAAACGTTGCAGAATATACCGATATTTGTTTGAAGCCAAGGCCGCTTCGCGGCCCAAGGTCTCAAGCCGTTCGGCACGTTCGTTTAAAAAATCCAACGACGTTCCGCCGGAGAAATACTTGCGCGGGATGGCGGCCTGCTGCTGCGGATCATATTCCTCTTTGATAAAATTATAAACCCCGGTCTTAAACGCTGCTAAGTACTGTTGGTAAATCTTATCTTTCATCTGTTTGTCATCGATATCAATGCCAGCAATTTTTTTCTGATCGGTATAAGCGTGATTGATCACACTCTCCTTCAATTTTCGCTTGTACCAGGCCGCCAAGATGAGCGAATGATAAACCTGCCTCAGCGGCGCGAAATTCTCTCCTCCATTCACTTCCTTTTCCAAGACCGGCAAGACGACCTCACGGACAACTTGCGACGACATTTGATTGAGCTCTTTCACCCCCTGGTCATCGACGTGATCTGTTCCCAAATCCTTATCCTTGCGGTTCTGCTTGAGCGACAAATAATCTTCCTCCAACATCACCTCCAAAGAACTTTCTAAAATGAAGGCCTGGCCGTCATGCTCATAAACAACAGCTTTTTTCGGAACAATCCAAACCTTGTTAAATGTGTTGATCGGAAGGTTGATGGTGCCATAACGCTCATAGGCCTGCTTATAAACTTTGTCCCAAAAACTCTTTCCCAACGCATCTTCCGGATAGACCAATGAGGCAGTAATCTGTTTTAGCAAATAATCCTGGGCGAGCATGTCACGCCCCATATCGGTCTGACCAAGTTCGTCAGGAACAATCCGGTCCTTTTCGTAGGGCGAGAGATTGACCCACACTTCTTCTTCCGGAACGGTCAGCGCCGCCAAAAAATATTTGATCAATCTTTCGGAATCGGTCTGCAAATCAGTGCCTTTATGTCCGGCATCCCCGCCATCGACATAAAAATCGAACAGAAAAGGATTTTCTGAATGGACCCGCAGACCTTGGATAATTACCGGTTGATAGGCCGGACTTAAAGAAACCCTGGTCCCGGGCTGAGGAAGCCCAAGGACCGTCTGACCGCGCGCCAGCGGAACCGGCCCGCAGCTGGTAAAAAAAAAGAAAAACAGGATACTAATATCAAGTATCTTGAAAATCCCTAGTCTTATCATTTTTTTTATCAAAGAGTGTCCCCTGGGGACAGTCCCCTCCCCTCTTTAACAAAGTATAAAATATTTGTACTAGGAGATACGACCCCCGAAGAGAAATTAGTTAAAAATTTCTCAATTCCGGGAAAACGCTTTCAGGAGAGAATTTGTGGGAATGGCTTAATGCGGCTTTTCTTGCGCTAATTTTTCTTTGATTTGCTGGATATAAACGCGGGCGTCTTGCAACTGCGGATCCAATCGGAGGGATTGCTCAAGACTTTTGATCGCTCGGTAAGGTTGACCCGTCTGGGCCTGGGCAATACCGAGGTTAAGATAAACACCAGGCTCTCTAAAACCCAATTCAAGGGCTTTTTCAAAATGCTCGATCGATTCTTCAAATCGACCCAGGCTGGAAAGGGTGGCACCCAGGTTATTGTGCGCCACCGCGTAATCAGGGGCAAGGTCTAAGGCCTTCTGACAATAAGTCAAGGCGTCGTCAAACCGCGCTTTTTTCGAAAACGCGGTACAGAGATTGACATAACAATCCGGATAAGTCGGATTCAACTGCGCCGACCTTTTCAGATAAAGGATCGCTTCATCGACCTTTTCCCTTTCTAAAAATTCCTTTCCCAGATTATTGTACGCGCGGGAATTTTCCGGCATCTTTTGCGCGGTGTCCTGCCACATGATCATTTCGCTGCGATAATCCTTGTTGCGTTGATAGGTCAACCAGCCAAAACCCGCGACAACGACCAGCACGCAAGCAACCCCTAAAAATGTTCGAACGCTATTGGATTTTACGATTTGTCGCAGCAACCACCATCCACCAAAAACAAAATAAATGACAACACAGCTCAACGGCAAATACAGACGGTGCTCAAAAACCAAATCCTTCAACGGGATAAAACTGGAAGACGGCGCTAAGAGGACAAAAAAACTTAAAGCCGCAAAGCCTAATATAGAATTTTTGCTATAAACGATGATCGCAGACGACAACATAACTAAAAAAAACATGACAAACGGCCATAACTTCGCCACACTTAAGACCGGCCATTCGTAATCAAAGATCAACGGCTGCGGCCAGACACTCAGTTTGAGATAATGGCAAATGGATTTGCTCTGATTGAGCAAATATTGCCAGGGGCTAATGCCTTTGAAACCAAACCCGGCGGTAGGGACAACCTCGGACTGGGTGCTCAAAAGCAGCGTCATCATCACGAGCATGGTCATGGAAAAGACAACATAAAGCGTCTGATGCCGACGCCATGATTCACGAAACGATTTTGCAGCAAACGCGCGGTCATAAAGCAAAATGACCAGCGGAGCGGTAAAAATCACCTCTTTACTTAACCCGCCCAGAAGGCAACTCATTCCAGCAAAGATCAGCCAGCGCTTTTTTTGATGATGAAAAAAATGAATAGCCGAAAAAACAGTCAAAAAATAAAACATCCCCGACAGTGATTCTGCGCGCTGGACGAGATAGGTCACACTGGCGGTTTGAACCGGATGCAGCAGCCATAAAAGACCCACCGACAGACTTAAGCCCATTGCTTCCCGAGAAGAAAACAAACGCGCCAGATAACGCGTCAATGTTTCATAAATGACGCCAAATAACAGCATCCCCGCCAAGAGATGGATCCCTAAATTCACGACGTGATAACCAAATGGGTCCAGTTGCCCGACGGCATAATTCAACGCGAACGTTAAATATAAAAACGGCCGTCGCTCGTTTTGCAAAAACTGCCAGGGCCACGCCAAGGAACGGATTTTTCCGTTGCCGGTAATCGCCGTATGATCGTCAAAAATGAAAGTACCCGCAAAACTGTTGTGATAAGCAATCATACTGCCTAACAAGAGCAGGGCGAGACAAGCCATGATCAAATATCGCTCGGTGAATTGCCTTTTTTGCAGCATGACCTCATTCTACTGACAGCATCTGGGTCGGACAATGCCAATCTTCACATTCTGTATTTCTTGATAAAAATAGTGAATTCGCCTATCGAGATAGTATAATAAAATCCATGTCACACCCAGAAGAAAAAAAGCCAGAAGCCAGCGCCCCAACCCCGCCGGAAGTAAAAGCAGAACCGAAAAAGGAAATCGACGGCACCGGCAAGAAAATCGTGCTGGTCGAAGATGATCCAACCACGCGCGAACTGCTTAAAAGTCTCCTCGAGAAATCTAAATTCGAGATCAAAGTCTTCGACAATGCGCAAGCGGCTTTAAACCAAGCCAAGAAAGAACCGCCCAACCTTCTGATCACCGATGTGGTCCTTCCGGAAATGGGAGGTTACAAACTTTTTAAGGAACTTCAAAAAAACGATACCACCAAATACATCCCTATCCTCGTTATCTCTGTGCGTAAAAATATGCAGGAGTCCTTCCTCGCGTCCGGTGCCGATGGCTTTATATCAAAGCCGATTGACACCGCGCCTTTTCTTCAGGAAGTTTTTAAACTTTCCTCAATGACAAAAAAGCCTTCAGTTCTGGAAGGTGAAAAAAAAGAAGAAGAAAAAAAGAAGTAAAAATATTTATTTGATTTCTTCGGTAATGATGATGGTGAGGATATTGGAAATCAGCTTGCCGGAAAAGGCTGATGGAAAAAGCGTCCTTGCGTAATCGTACGTTTCGGTGATCTGAAATTCCCATTTTCCAAAGCCATCGCCAAAGGCGTCGATCGTTTTGAGATTACCTTTACGGTCGATGGATTCACCGGGCTTTAAGGTGACGTATCCCGACTCCTGCTCCGGGATATACCCTTCGGCGGAGAGAACCAAAGGTTCGGCGGCACCTTCTTTGGCAAAAACCATCTCATCGGAAACCGAAACCTTGGCGATCGTCACATCGGCCTTTGAATAATTGGTAACGGTATACGTGACCCAGATCGGTTCCTCTTTAAGATAAACGCGCTTATCAGATCGCATCGTCAACTGAAGCTGGGCGGTAGGCTCCTCTGCGGCCAACAGCGGCACGGTCAAAAGCAGAGTAGCGAAAAGCATTAGAAATATTTTTTTCATGTACAAAAAATATTATACATAAAAAACAATTCTTTTTAACTGTTTTCCCAAAAATTTTTAGTTGAGGGAAGGAGTCCCCCAAAATTGATTAAAATTGGTCAGAGCGCGGATATCAAAAATGATGGGGCTGGCGCGGTCAATGGATATATTTTCTATCAACTTCGTTGGGGTTGGCGGATTAAAAAATTTTTCATTTCGGCTTTTCCATTGAATGTATTCGGGATTAAGATCAATCCCTCCTGGCGAACTTAAAAAAAAGCGATCGGTTGCTGACGAAGAACCCTGCAGGACTTCTTCCTTCTTTGCATCACGATTACCCTCAGCAATCGGCAGTTTGATGGTGAACGTCGTTCCTTTCCCTTCTTCACTTTCAACGGATAGATCAGCACCGTCGCCGTGCGCTCGAATATTTTTCTTAGTGATGTATAAACCAACACCGGTACCTTCTTTCCCTTTAGTGGTATAAAATGGTTCAAAAATATGTGGGAGATCTTCTTTTGAAATCCCCGGCCCGTTGTCGGAAATCTTGATTTCAACAAAGCGGTCCGCGGTCACCGCTGCCGACACCGAAATCCTTCCTCCTTCGTTGTCCTGCCCAATAACCTCAACCGCATTTTTAACCAAATTCAACAACGCCTGGCGGAGCTTCAACTGATCAGCCATGACCTTGGGCAAATTTTTAGCAACCCCGCTGTCGTCATACTCAATAACTCCCAAATCCACCCAGTCGATTGATTTATCGATAATCACATTCAAATCCACTTCCTCTTTAACGACCTCACTGCTATTTTGCTCTAGAGCTTTGATCAAACGATCGGAGTTATCGATAAAATTATCAATCGTTTCTTTCGCTTTCGGATTTCCTTCTAAAACTTTTGCCTGCTGTTCTTCGACTAATTTTTTTGCTCCCAAAATCATTTCTTTCCATTGAGCTTTCTTATCCTCAAAGAGGATATGATCCGATTCCTTCGTATTGATTTTCTTATTACCCCAAAAAACACTGATCTCGTTTCGAATAAAATCCGTTTTGTTCAACAAACTTTCACCCGACTCCATATCAAGCTTTGACTGAGCAAGATCAATCGCGTTGGAAATCCAAATAGTGACTAAATTCCTAAACTCATGACCAAAAATCGCCATCGACATCATCATTTCCTGACGCTGCATAAACCGATCATAGGCCTTGTCAGCCACTGCCGATAAAAATCGCGCGATAGCAAAACGGCCATTCCATTCCTCAATGATATCTTTAACCTGCCGGCCTCCTAACTTGCTGCTTTCCCATTCTCTTAAAAATGCATAAACTTCTCTTTCCGGTATATTATCCAAAAATTTATTTAATTCATCACGATTTATAAAATCCTCCTCAAAATAAGCAGTCATCAACTCCTTTAATGGAGACACTCCCTGTCCAAAGTCATTCACATGGGTTTCATAACCGGCAAAATCAGGCGCGTAGCGCGCGAAGGCACTGAAAAAAAACTGACAAAAATCTTTCATCACCCAAAAAGCAAATTCTTCCCGGCTCAAACCATTTCTTTGAATTGACTTGGCACTCTCAAAGTCGGATAAATAAGCAGCACCGTTCTTGGTGATATGAAATTGACCATCGTGCGGATGACCATGAATCATTCCCTGATTATGCAGATTTCTTAACAGACGTGCCGCCTGCCGAAAGTCGGCGCTATCATCCACTAATTGTTGATGGATTAACTCCGGCTGGCCATCAGCAGCAGACCAAATCTTACTAACCCGCCCGAGATATCTCCCGCCAAGGTCATCTTTATCATCAAAGTCAGAGGGTGGAACAAGTTCTATGATAAAACCAACCCGCTGCCCTTGGAAACGCATCGGTTCCCCGGTAAATTCGCCAACGCCAATGGCCAAAGGCACTTTGAGTTTATGTGATCGGGCCTCTTCCATAAGTTGCTTCTCATGAACAGCCTCCTTAAGATACATTCCCCCCAGCAATTGCACTTCAGTTGGCTTAAATCCAATGATTCCATTTTGATCAACAATGATTTTCTCGCTTGGTTGTACATTCGATGGTGAATGAATTGAATAATCATATGGTGTCATTTCCGGGGCGGCACCTTGATAGGTTGTTGCTTTCAAGACCACTGTTCCTAATTCTTCATCTTCTAAACGCAACTCTCCCCCCTGTTCCAAAGCATAAAACAAAGATCGTCCAGACTCGTCGACACCGTCTTTGATTTTACGACTGACAACTTCCATCATTTTTTTTACCTGCGTCTCGGTCAGTCCCAGTTTAAAAATAGCTTCTTCAATACCCAGCCTTACCGCTACCGGGGCATCCACGTCTGATTCAAAGAACCTTCCATCATTGAGACCGTACATCGCGTTCCACAAAAAACGCTTAACCAATTCTTTCTCATCCAGTTCCGCCCAACGAAATTTTTCATAACCGTCCATAAACAAATCAAAATACCTTGCCACCAACTCTTCCCGGCTGCCAACGAAAGCCTCAACGCCCTCTGATTTGACCAGCCAGGCCTTGCTCTTTCCCCTGGCAGACTTTTTACCAAAAACAATATTTTCGGGATCAAATACGTTGCTGACAAAAATCCGCTGATCGATCAATTTCTTCAACAAATCCCTATACAACGTGAATTGATGATGAAATATCAAATCGTGATCTTCGTCTAAGAGTCCCAATGTCTGACGACCAAATAAATTTTGACTTTCAGCAATAGTGAAGCTTTTAGCGCTATCTGCTACCAACATGAAGGGATCGCTGCCTTCGATTTCCTTAACATCCATTTCCACGACCGGGCTCTTTGCAAATTGCAACTTGTCGTGGATCGCGCGCCATAAAAGAACCTTTTTTGCTAATGTCTCACCCGTATTCTCATCTTGTAGCTCTAAGGCCACTCCTTCTTTTGTCGCCATAAAACTGGCAGTGGTTCCTTTAGGACGGCTAATCATCAAAAACTTCGTTTCCGCCGGAAAAGGAGAGTTTCCGTTTTTACCCAAAAGCACATTACGCACGTCAGCAATAAAATCCGCTCGCATCAACAAGACGATTTCTTTTGGCAACTGATCCTTCGTATCCTCGCGCCACGAGCCGGCAATCCGCGACCAGTTTTCCAAAACCTGCTGCTGGGTATATTCAGGATCAACTCTAGTAAAAATATGGTAAACACCCAATCGCGGCCCCTTTTCATCAGCTGTCGCTCTTAACCACCCGGCACCGGTGCAAGAATTACATCCGTAGGTCACCGCGGCATCAACATCTTTAACGGCCACTTCTCGGCCGAATACATCTGTATTCATCAAAGGCTCAACATGCATTCTTCTTCCTGCGACATCATAATCGGCCACTTGATAAGCCATCAATCTCGATCGAAACGCTAAAAAGGAATTGAGATCAAGATAAAGTCTGATTGTAGGATTTTGGCCGGCAACCGGTAAAGATTGCTGCATCGCATTCAATTCAAGATGAGCAAAAGGCGAAACCCAGCTGGTATTGAATCGGCTGAGCAAAAAATTTTTATCCCCAGCCTCCCACCATTCTTCAATACCAAAATATTGATGATGCTGTTGCGCAAACCATTGCCTTACCATGGGATCTTCGATTTCATTAAGATCGATTGACAACTCCTTAATTAATCTTTGTTTGATTTCTTTCCAGACCCGCTCGCCGTCAGCGCGCCCCTTCAGAAAGGAAATGATTTCTGAACGCACGGCGTAAATTTCATTGCGGTATTCCGAGAAAACGACCGGTAGAAAGATCGGATATAGCTCAGCAAGTTGCGCTGAACTCATGTTCGCGAAATTTTGGAAATCGGGAAATTGCTGTACAACAATATTTACGTTTTCAGGTGAAAATCCTTCCTTCTTAAACAATCCTTTCAACTGTTGTATATTCTCTTCTGAACTGAGCCGTTGCCATACTTCTTTCGATAACTTCGCGACGTTCAAGCAAAGAATCGTAAACTCCAATGGGCTGTTCTCCCGCGCGTAACCCTTAAGCGTGCTGCCCGCGGGAAGAATCGCTATTTTACCGCCTATCTTACCGCCCTGAAAAATAACTTCTATATTAACCGCCTCTTGAATAGCCTTTCCCTTTTCTTTGATCAGATTGATCCTTTGAGTACTTTCCTTGGTTCTTTCCGAATTCTGCAAATACCTTGTTACCGCCGTGCCATAGGGACTCTTCTTAGTAAATTGCGGATCATCAACATCAAAGACCATTGAAACGCTTTTCTTAAGCAGAGCAATCCTTTCAGCGTACGTTTTTTCACGACCGCTCGCGAGCCGTTTGCTTAAAGCATCAATGACCTTTTCCCGTGCGGGAAAAGGCATCACCTCGGCAGCAACAGCAGCGGCACCGGAAACATCCGAGCCAAAGCACACCCGGAATTCGCCAACGGAGAATTTATAAAAAAATTGGGCAAAATCCAAATTGATTTCTGGCTTTTCTGCACTCGTGCGCGGCACTGCTAAAATCGTGACGAGCTGGCTGCCGAGGTTGCCGTTGATGTTTTCTATCAATTCATCTGTCTTTTCCCTTGTCAGCTCATAGCCAGACTGTTTGTTTGTGAGATCAAATGCCGCCATAACTAATCTCTGAAGATCATCGATATCAAACTGATCTTGTTTACTATTCAAATAACCCTGACTTTCATCCGTATCAATCTTCAGGAAAAAATTTCTTTTGACATCCGCCGGCACCAAAGCAAAGACTTGCGGATTCTCACCTTTTGTCACCACGAATTTTGTTAACATGGGGTGCGGATCAACATAACCCATCCGCCAACTTTGGATGATCGCTTTACGCATCTGTTCAATCAAATTTCGCGCGAGTGTTAAATCATCGCGCGCGGCCCCTTTCAAAACATCTTCTAAGGAATCAAATCGCTCGTGATCATATTGTTCGCTCATGACCCTCACGGTTTGCCAATCAAGAAATTGATAAATCTCATCTAAATTCACAAAGGCCGTATTCCAAAGCATTGTATCTACCGACCCCCAGCGATTCCTTTTTTCTGCCTCTAAAAGCTTCCTTAAAGCATCTTTATCTATAAACTCATCCGAATCATTCTCATAAGCCTTCAGCAATTCTTCCGCCTTTTTTCGTGTCTCAACACTGCCGGAGGCGGAATCGGCCGTTGGGTCGCCAGGACCAGGCTCTGTACTTAGCATGAATGCATCAGCGCCGACATTAACATCAACCCCAGCTTTGATCTCAACCGCCGGGTGTTTGAACTGATCGGGGATCGGACCTTGAGCCCGAAAAAATCGCACATTTCCCATATAACTTCCCCCGGAAAAATATTTGCGCGGGACACGCTCTTTGGCCGCCACGTCATAATCTTCCCGGACGTAATCGTAGACCCCCTTTTCAAAGGCCTTGAGATATTGCTGATAAATTTTTTCTTTCTGACCGGGATCAGCGGTGTTAACCCCGTTGACTTTGTTTTGATTTACATACGTCTGGCCTAAGACCGTATCTTTGAGGTTACGTTTATACCAGGTCGCCAAAATTACCGAATGATAAATCTGCCGCAAGGGAGCAAAATTCTTGCCCTGATTGACTTCCTTTTCAATCTCCGGCAACACAATTTCTCTGATCATTTGCGAGGAAAGGGCGTTGACTTCACCAACATCCTCTTTCTTCAATGGCTGGTCGCCGAATTTTTCCTTCCCTTGATTGTTCTGCAAGGAGAGATAATCTTCCTCCAACATCACTTTCAAATCGCAATGCTGGATATACATCCGTCCCTGATCTTCATAGATCGCAACGTTGTTTGGCAAAATCCAAACTTTGTTGAAAGTATTGAGCGGGACATTGGTCGTCCCGAAACGCTCATAGGCCTTTTGATAAATCCGATTCCAAAAGGTCTTGCCCAAATCCTGTTCGGGATAAATGAGCGAGGCGGTCAATTGTTTCAAGAGATAGTCCTGGGCCAAAAGATCGCGGCCCATCAAGGTCGCGCCAAAATGATCAGGGACGATCCGGTCTTTTTCGTAAGGCGATAGATTCACCCATAGGTCCTGCTCGGGAACAGTCAAGGCCGCCATGAAATATTTGATGAGTTTATCCGATTCGGTCTTGAGGGCCTGTCCTTCAAGCCGCGAGTCTCCGGAGTCGAGCACAAAATCAAATAACAACGGCTGGGCAAGGTTGACCTTAATCCCTCTTAAAACCGCGGGTAAAAAAGCAGGGCTCGGTTGGACCATGGCCCCAACTTGGGGAAGATCAGGTAGCGTCTGGGCATAGGCCATCGGCAAACCAGCTGGCAAGCACAAGTGGCTTACAAAGCTGATGAGGATATAAAAATTGACGGCCCGAAAAACCTGGGGATTTTTTTTAAACCGCTTAGAATTCTTCATAAAAATACAACCAAATATACGAAAACGATCACGGAGAGAGACGGCGTTTGCTATTTGGTAGGTGAATTAAGTATATACCATGACTTATAAAGAAGACAAGGCAATGAACCGCAGGTTAAATAAACATCAATATAAATTTAACTTGTTGCAAGACATATAGTTACATCCAAGCAAAATTTTTAAAAAATCACAAATATTTGCTGACTTCCGAAATCCGGTTCTGTTGGAGGAGTTTTTGGGTGGATTTTTGGGCTTGTCGAAGATCTAGCCTCTGGATGGCACTCTGGATTTTGGTAATATGTTGGGAGTCAACGCTGAGGACGCGAACGCCAATTCCCAAGAGATAGGATAAATACTGTGGATTATGCGCCATGTCGCCGCATACTGTTAAACCTTTATCAAATTTTCTCGCGGCGTCGACCACTTTTTTAAGTGCTCTCAGCACCGCCGGATGATGTGGCAGATACATCTGGGCCACTTTCTCATTGGTGCGGTCGACCGCCAGCATATACTGGATAAAATCATTGGTCCCGATACTAAAAAAATCCGCTTCCTCTGCCAATTCATTGATGATTTCCAAGACCGCCGGCAGTTCAATCATAAGGCCGACTTTCGGTTTGCGATGACAGGGCACCTTTGCTTTGTTGAGCTGCCGAATGCATAACGAAACAACCTCCCGCGCTTCTAAAAATTCGTCCATCGAGGAGATCATCGGGAACATGATCTTGATATTCGCGCCAACGCCGGCCCGCAAAATCGCCCGGATCTGCTGTTCAAAAATTTCTTTATGCTTCAGTGAAAAACGGATTGAGCGCATTCCTAAAAACGGATTTTTTTCCTTTTCGTAGTCAAAATACGAAAGGACTTTGTCTCCGCCAATGTCCAAAGTACGAAAGGTGATTTCCTTCTTCTTAAAACTCTCGACCAATTTTTTGTAAATCTGGTACTGCTCTTCTTCCGACGGAAAATTGCTGCGCACAATGAACGGAAATTCAGTGCGGTAAAGTCCGACCCCTTCTGATTTGTACTCCAACGAGGTTACCGCGTCGCTCAACAAATTCACGTTGGACAACAGCCGGATCCTCGTGCCGTCTTTACTGACCGTCTTGGCCTTGATCTTTCCTCGCAAAGATTCTAAGCTTTTCTGATCTTCCAGTCGCTTATGGTATGCCGACAAGACTTCTTGGTTGGGGTTGACATAAATGCACCCCTCCTCGGTGTCGAGATAAATACGCGTTCCCGGTGCCAACTTAAGCAACGCCCGCTCCTCGACAATCACCACCGGCAGTTTGAGCGAACGCGCCAGGATCGACACGTGCGAGGTGATCCCACCGCTGAGCAAAACCAGGCCCTTTACCTTTTGCGATGATAATTTTAAGATGTCCGACGGAAACATCTCCTCAGCGACAACAATCTTGTCCTTATAATCATGGCGTCGATCGCGGCTGCCGGTCAAATTGCCCAACATACGATAACCAATATCGAGGACGTCATCTTTTTTTTCTTTGAGATACTGCTGCGGCAATCCTTCAAATATCCGCACGTAATTGTCCACGACCGTAACGATCGCCTTGGCCGGGCTGACGCCCTTCTTGATTTCCAAAATGATCGCGTCAATGAAAGGCTTGTCTTTCAACATCAAAATCTGCGCGGTAAAAATCAGTGACGCTACGTCAGAAAGTTTTTCTTCGATTTCCTCTTGCAGCTCCTCGAGCTGTTTCTCGGTGAGTTTCAGGGCGAGCTCAAAGTGTTCAATCGTTTGGTTTTCCTCGCCGACACCGACCAAGCTGCCCCAATGTCCTTTTCCGGCATGGACAATGGCCTCGCCCAGGGCAAAACCGCTTGATCCGACCCTCGCCTTAATCATACCCAATGGGCTCAAACGCGTTGTAACTTTTGGCGGAATCGCTTTTTCATCCAACCGGATCAGCAGACGCGCGGTTTCAATGGTTGTTGCCAGTTGTGTGGTGATTGAACGGAAGACTTGAATATCATCGTAGGTGAAATAATCCTTCTTGCTGTTTTGCACGACGACAGCACCGATCCGGCTATTGCCGTGCAAGATCGGCACCGCCAAGAATGACTCATAAACCTCTTCGCCAATTTCCGGAAAATATTTATACTGCGGATCTTTACTGGCCTCTTTGACGCACACCGGCCGGAGCTCTTGAACAGCCAATCCCGTCAATCCCTCCCCCAACTTCATGCGGACTTTTCCAACCGCTTCGAGCTTTAATCCCTTGGTCGCCTTCAGCACCAACTCGTCACTTTCATCATAGTAGAGATAAATCGAACACACCTCGGAATGCATGTGTTTGGCGATCAGTCCCACGATCTCCTGCAGAAAAGTTTCCAAACTGGTAGCGTCGGAGAATAAACCGCTCATTTCTCCTAAATCACATAGCAATTTTGTATGATCTTTTTTGATAGACATTGTGCTGCGGCTGTCATAGTTTGGGGACAGCCCCTTCAAGGGGCCGTCCCCAACATTTGAAATAAGTCGGGAAGGAGGGATTCGAACCCTCGACCCCATGCTCCCAAAGCATGTGCGCTAGCCAGCTGCGCTACTTCCCGTAAGAGACGATCCTTCTAAAAACCAACCTGTTATGTCAGTCAAGAAAGCTTTTATTTTTTGAAGATTTGTAGTATATCACAGCCTTGCATTTTTTCAAACGATCCAATTTTAACCGGATAACAATGTGTTATAATACCTTTTGTGAGAAAAAAAATTGGCATTATCCTTTTAGTTTTTCTTACAATCTGTTTTGCCGCGTACTTTTACCTCAACGCCGTCTTCCTCCCTGTTCATCTGAAAAAATTCATCAACGCTAAGGCCGAAGAATATTTGGGGCGCAAACTGATCTTTACCGAAATCGGCTTTACCCCACTCAAAGGTCTCAGCGTCAAGGACCTCACCATTTACCGAAAGGATGATCCGTTTCTCCCGTTTGTGCACATCGATGAAATCGATATTCTGGTTCCACTATTTGCCGTCTTAAAGGACCGGCAATTCATCGTATCTTCCGTAACAATCAGAAATCCCAGCCTTTACATCAGCCGAATCGGTCCCGAGGAGTGGAACTTCTCTGATCTTCTCAATAAACAAAACGCCTCCGGCAAAGCAAACCCGCTGCCGCAGATCTACTTAAGCCATCTCAGCGTCGAGCAGGGTAAGGTTGAGCTCATTGACAAGACATCCGATCCCGCTTATAAAGAAACCTTAGAAAACATCCAAATCTTGGCTGGACTTTCCTTACGCAAAGGTATTCAGTTTTCCTTCTCCGGTCATCTAAAAAACCAAGACGCGCTCATCCGATCACAGGGCAATTTCCAATTGCTTGATAAAAGTTTGGATCTGCAGCTCGATGTTACAAATCTGATTTTATCTGAAATCCTCAACCGTTTCTATCAACCTTCCGATATCACGCTGACACAGAGCCGCGTCAACCAGGCCGCTCTCCATCTGACCTTCAAGGGGCAGGAACTCTCCCTCCAAGGGTCTTTAAAAGCCTTTTCTGACCTGACGCTGCGTGATCAAACCCGTGTTACCGGAACCGTACAGTTGGATCAGTTGGCTCTAACAAAAACCGGAGACGACCTGAAAATATCCGGCCTACTGTCGACCGATCCCGAGACCCGCATCACAACCAACAAAAACCAGCAGCTGCAAGGAAATTTGACGCTTAACAATTTCCAATTCGCGCGGACCGCACAACAAGGGATTCAATTGTCAACCCAAGTGCAAGCCAATGCCCTGGACGTAAAGGTTTCCGACGAATGCCGGATTCGGGGAGACATCAATTCCCCATTGCTGAATGTCAAATATACCGATGGGAATCTGCAAATCAACGGTGATCTGCAAATGCAAAACCTTGACGCGCAGTTCAAAGACCAAGTTTTCCAAGGAGAAATCCTCAGCTCGCAACTCTCACTGACTCAAAACGCGACCGAGACACAAATCAAAAGTCCCGACGTTCAGTTCAACATTGTTAAGCTGACGGCATCCCCGGAGAACACCCTTTCCGGAAAACTAACGGCCAATGCGGTTGATGTCCACATCGAGAATGACAATACCATCAAGCTGACGGGAAATTTTGTGTCCGACAGTTTGCAAATGCTGCTCGCGCAAAATATCACCTACGCGGGCCGGCCCAAGGGCGAACTGGCCCTCGAGTATGACCCGCGCAAACCAACTCCTCTGACTTATTCAGGACAACTCAACCTTGATTCCTCGCAAATAACGAACCTGCCGCAGATCAGTGACATCAAGGACATCATTGGAGAATTCACGTTTGATGAAAACAAAATCAAAACCAGCTCCGCCAGTTTCACGGTCCTCAATAACAAAATCGGTTTGGCCGGGAAGCTGTCTGATTATCAAGACCCTTCTGCCGACATCGTCCTGACCTCATATAAAATTGACCTGAACAAACTCTATCCGCTTTTTGCCCCCTATCTCGAAAAATTGCAAATCATCCCTTCTGGATTTACCGATCTGACCCTTTCCTATCAAGGCAAGATCAACGATTACAAAAACGCCAAAATCAATATTTTCGCGAACCTCGATCAAGTCGCAGTCAAAAGTGCCAAGTTCCCCTACCAAATGACGGATGTTAAAGGCCTGTTGGAATACTCGACAGATTTGATCAGTTGGAAAAATCTGACTGGTGCCTTGAACGGCGAAAACATGACGTTCAATGGCTCGCTCACTGATTTTTCGCGTCCGATTGTTGAGACTCAATTCGAATCTAAAAATATTTCCTTCAATACCCGGTTCAAAATTTTGAACAACGCGTTTTCCATTACTCAACTCGTCGGACAGGTCTATAACTCCGATTTTGACCTGACCGGCGATGTGCATTTGCAAGAAAAAAACGACCCAGAACTTGATTTCAAAGGCAAGCTGAACGTCGATCTCCAAGATCTGGCCAAGCTTCCCATTCCCGATCGAGAAAAAATCCGGAGTAACTTACCCGAAGCCAAACTCAACATGAATGTTCTTTTCCAAGGCCGGGCTTTAGATTACAAAAACGCCGTCATTGACATAAAAGGCCATAGCGAGCAAATGACGATCAAAGGATTAAAACTGCAAAATCTCAATTTTGATTTCACGCAAGGTGACAAGGCCGCGACCTCGCTCAAACTCGACGCTACCTTTTATGACGGACTGTTCACTCTCAACCTGACCCCTGACCTAAAAAGCGAATCCTTTGCATTCAAGATGTCGGCTGACCTCAAAAAGGCGGACTTCGGATTGCTCAGCAAAGACCTGCCGATCAAAGACCATGACCTCAGCGGCGATCTTTATTTCACAACGCATTTGAGCGGTTCCTTGCTCAACACCAAAACGATCTTGGGCGGCGGATCATTGCGGATTGAAAATGGGCGCATCTGGCAACTCAGCATCCTCAATGGCCTTTTGAGCGCTCTGCTGATTCCAGAATTAGAAACGATTGTTTTTACTGACGTCTCAGCAGATTTCAATATTGCTCAAGAGCACCTTTCAACAAAAAACCTTTTCCTTAAAAGCAACCCGCTCGAATTGACGGCCCTGGGGTGGCTGGGGCTCGATCAGGATTTTGATATGACAGTGACGCCCAAAATCAAAGAAATCGCCATCCTCAAATCCGATTCGATAAAAAAAGGCCCCACCTCGATCATCGCCGGTCTTGCCGAACAAGAGATCCGCGTTTATGGGACAATAAGCAATCCCAAATACAAAATCAAAACCGAACACCTCCCTAAAAAAATTCTTGAGAAGACCGGAGAGATCTTAATGGAAAGCGTGCAGGACGTGATTGGAGAATTCTTTAAGAAATAATCGCTTCATTTTTTTAAAGGCCTTGGCCCGATGGCTGATCTGGGCCTTGATCTGCGGATCCAACTGGCCAAACGTTTTGTTATATTCAGGGACCAAAAAAAACGGATCATAACCAAATCCGTTTTTCCCATAAGCACGTCGGCTGATCATTCCCGAGCAGCTCCCGCTCACAACACCTATCAATTTTTTTCCGTCGGCAAGCGCGGCAAAACAGCGGTAACGCGCCTGACGTTTCTGCGGCGGCACTTCGCGCAACATCCGCAGCAGCTTGGCATTATTTTTCTGATCATCGGCTTTCACTCCAGAAAATGGGCCGGCAAATCGGGCGGAATAAATTCCCGGCGCGCCATCCAAGGCTTCCACTTCCAATCCAGAATCTTCACCCATGACCAATTTATTGGTATGGTGGGAAATGGTCAGGGCTTTTTTAACGGCATTGGCCCGGAAGGTCTTGCCGTCCTCAACTATTTCTGGAAGTCCTGGATAATCGGCCAGCGACGTGATTTCAAGATCAAGGTCTTTGAGCAGTTCTCTGATCTCTCGCAATTTGCCTTGATTGCGTGTGGCGACGAGCAACTCTTTCATTAAGCGTCCCCAAGGGCCTTCTTCTGAATGCGAAACAAGTCCTCGATCCCCTTCTCTGCCAATTTGAGAAGCGCGTCCATTTGCGCCTTCGAATAAAGATTTTTTTCCGCGGTCCCCTGGACCTCAACAAATTTACCCTGTCCGACCATGACCACGTTCATATCCATGTCCGCGCCAGAATCTTCTTTATAGTCCAGATCAAGAAGGTTTTTTCCCTCACAGATCCCAACGCTGATCGCGGCAACCATGTCTGTGACCGGAATATCGTCGATGATCTTGTCCTGCTTAAGTTTCTGAAACGCCAACACCAGAGCGATGAATCCGCCAGTGATCGAAGCGGTGCGGGTCCCCCCATCGGCTTGAATCACGTCGCAGTCGATTTTGATCGTCCGCTCCCCTAATTTTTTAAGGTCAATCACCGACCGTAATGAACGGCCGACCAGACGCTGGATTTCATGCATACGACCACTGGTGACGTTGCGCTTGATCCGCCCCGGGCACGAGGCCGGAAGCATTCCGTATTCAGCCGTGACCCATCCCGTGCCAGAATTCTTTAAAAACGGCGGGACATTGTCTTCCATCACCGCCGTGCACAAGACCTTAGTATCACCAAACTCAATCAGGCAAGAACCTGTTGAGTGTTTTGAACAATTCTTAGTGATCTTGATGCTCCTTAACTTGTTGTACGCTCGCCCATCCCTTCTAGCCATTCTTTATCCTTTCTTAATGAATTCCGCGTTCACCGTTGTGCTGATCCCGCCCCGGGGATTCATCACCACTTCAATCTTGGCCCAGGCCGGTTGGCAAGCCGTGACAAAGTCATCGAGGATTTTATTCGTTAAATGTTCATGAAAAATTCCGACGTCGCGATAAAACAGCATATACATCTTCAAGGATTTCAATTCAACACACCATTTCCGTGGCGAATAATCGAGACGGATGACGGCAAAATCCGGCAGTCCGGTTTTCGGACAGATGCAGGTCAATTCGGGAATTTCCAAATGGATGACATACTCCCGGTCCGAATACTGGTTTTCCCAGACCTCGATCTCGGGGGTCTTGAGGGAACGGACATTTTTTTGCAAACCCTCATATGAACTTTTTTTCTTTCCCATCATTCTCTCCATTCTTATCCTTCCCCATTTGACACCCCGGGAGTTGGGGTTACTTGACGTTGATGAATTTATGCGTCTGCGGCATGACCCGTGTATTCACCAGATGCGACAGACAGTAATCCTGAAAATCCAGACATTTTTGAATCGTCTCTTTATTCAAATCATAAGTATTGGGCTGCAAGATCAGCAAGAGCCGTGGATCGACTCTCGAGATCAATTCCACCATCTGCTCGACATCTGCTTTCAAGGTGTCGTGGGTCACGACGGCCTTGATAAAAACATCTTTCGCTTTTGCCAACTTCAAAAATTCCTGATGTTCCTTCCAGTACTCACGGCATTTGGTGGAACTGGGCAGCTTCATGTCCATGGAAATGATATCAACACCGTCGATGATTTCCGCCAAGGCCTGATAAAGCACACCGCTGCTTTCCAAATACGACAGTTTCTTTGTCTTTTTCAACAGCGGCAACAAAACCCTTAAAAAATCCTTTTGCAGCAACGGCTCACCGCCGGTCAAACTGACGGAATGCGAATTTTTCCACAATCGTTCAATTCGCGAAAAAAGCCCGTCGAGATCCCACTCTTGATAATTCCGGGTCGTGTCCCCGATCGACTCTGGGGTATCACACCAAGCGCAGTGCATATGGCATTCAAAAAACCGGACAAAGACCTGTTTCACACCGCAATACTTCCCCTCGCCTTGGACCGACTGAAAAATTTCAAAAATCTTTGCCTTAGTCATTTTTTTGTAATTTTTTTAAGTCTCATGATTCCTGTCGCGGGTCTCAAAAAATTTGCAACTTGCGACTTGCAGCCTGAGACTTGTTACTTTCTGCCTGTGGGATCTTCAACTCCAACATCTTGAAAGCCTTTGGCCCGTAAAATGCAGCTATCGCATGTTCCGCAGGGTTTCCGTCCTCCTTGGTAACACGACCACGTCAAATGATAAGGGGTCTTCAACTGCAGCCCCATCCGAATGATCTGCGCCTTGGTTTTTTTAACCAACGGGATATGAATCTTGATTTTCTGTCCCTCAACACCGGCCTTCAAGCCCTTAGCCAAGACCCGCTCAAAAGCGTAAAAAAAATCCGGACGACAATCAGGATATCCGGAATAATCAATGGCGTTTGCCCCAATAAAAATCGCCCGCGCCCCAATGGCCTCGGTGTACGACGCGGCAAAACTCAAAAAAATGATGTTGCGGGCCGGCACATAGGTGACCGGGATTTCCTTAGGGATCTCGATCCGGTTTTTTGGTAAAACAATTGTCCGATCTAAAAGCGCGGAGCCTTTCCAGGGCAAAACAATCTTTAAGACCTGATAGGGGCATTTTAAAAAATTCGCGACTTTTTTGGCCTGAAGAATTTCTTTACGATGCCTTTGCTGATAATCAAAAATCAAGCAGGCGCATTCATAGCCCTTGTCCTTCGCGAACGAAAGTGTCGTCGCTGAATCCAATCCTCCCGACAATAAGACGACCGCGCGTTTTCCCATATCACCCGTGATACGTTATGCAGGAACGTTCTGACTCCCAGACCCGAACCAATTTCAGTTTGTGCGGCTGCAGCTCTTTGCTGAATCCAAAAAAGATGTATTTCGCGAGGTTTTCCGTGGTGGGAGGGACCGTTTGAAAGGCGGGTAAATCGTTGAAGCAACCGTGATCCAGATGTTCAAGGAAGGCCTTCAGGCGTTTCTTGACCTCCTTAAAATCCATGACCATTCCTGATTCATCCAATTGTCCAGCGACAATCGAAACCTCAATCTTCCAGTTATGTCCATGCAGCTGCCGGCACTTGCCCTGGTAACCAGGCAAAAAATGCGCAGCGGCAATCTCATCGGAAACCGTCAATTCAAACATCCTCGAACTCTCCTTTTGAGGGAGGAGTCCCTACTTAAGTCTCATGTTTCATGTCGCAGGTTTCAAGTCATTTGCAACTTGAGACTTAGTGCCTGGGACTTGTTACTTTCTAAGGACCGCCCCGAACAATGATACGATAATTTGAGGTCGCGCGCAAATTTATTTAAAGGCCCTGGGGATCACAACGCTCGACGCTCTTAAGCGGGAAACCTAAGAAACGCCTTGCGGATTTCAAAAAATGCTGAGGTTCATCACTGATCAGAAAACGGTAAGATCCTCTTCCCTTTTGATGATGCGTCAATCGGCTTTGTTTGAGCCGCTCTTTAACGGCCTGCACCACTTGCTGAGCGGAATCAACCAAAACAACATCTGGCCCCAGAACTTTTCGCAATGTTGTCTTCAACAGCGGATAATGCGTGCAGCCCAGAATCAAAGAATCGATATTGTTCTTTTTGAATTTTCGCAGATATTCCTCAGCGACCAGCCGCGTCACCTGCCGGTCGGTCCACCCAGCCTCGACGAGCGGAACAAACAAGGGACAGGCCTGCGCGGTCACATTGAATCGTCCGGCCTGTTTACGAATTTGTGTCTGATACGATCCGCTGTTAATTGTGGCTGGAGTTGCTATGATGCCGATGCGTTTGTTTTTGGTCACCGCAACCGCCCTTTGCACGCCGGGTTCAATCACCCCAACGATCGGAATCGCAAATCGCTTTTTCAATTCCAGCAGCGCGTAGCTTGACGAGGAATTGCAGGCAATCACCACCATCTTGACGTTATGCCTTAACAGGATCTTGACGTTCTCAATGGAAAAACGAATGATGGTCTCTTTTGATTTGGTTCCATAGGGAACCCGAGCGGTATCGCCAAAATAAACCACGTCCTCCGACGGTAAAAAATGATGCATGGCCTTAACGACCGTCAGACCGCCAAGACCGGAATCAAAAACGCCAATGGGTTGTCGGGAATGATCTTTCATTGATGTTCTACCTGACCGTGACATATCTCACCACACCATCGACAATGGCCGCGACCAATTTTTGACGATACTCTGGCATCCGCAAAAGGCCTTCCTCCCGCGAATTTGTCACAAACCCCAGCTCAATCAATACCGCCGGCACCAAAGTATTTCTCAAGACAAAAAAACCAGCGGTCTGCACCCCGCGGTCTTTGATCGTCCCCTGGCTGAGAACGCCCTGCTGCAAAGCCTCTGCCAGCCGCTGCGATTCCAACGGCTTTTGCCGACCTAACAGGTCCTCAACAATACCGGACACCCTTCGGTCGTCTCTCTTCATGAGCAGGGATTGAAACAGCAGCTGATAATTATCTTTGCGCTGCTGCTCTTGCTTCTCCGCGAAAGACAGTGGCCGCACGGTATAAATCTCGAAACCCTTAGCACTTGAAGAACGGCTGGAATTGGCATGAATACTGATAAACAAATCGACTTTGCCGCGGGCGGCCATCTCCGTTCGATCATCCAACGAAATGAACACGTCCTGATCACGGGTCATCTGCACATCAAAACCTCTTTCCCTTAAAAGATCACGCAATCTTCTTCCAACATCAAGTACAATCTCCTTTTCCTTCAATCCGTTTCGGCCAATGGCACCCGGATCTTTGCCACCATGACCAGGATCAACCAAAATCTTATAAGGTTTGGTGATCTTCACCAACTCAAGTCCCGATGGTAAAGGCTTATGTTCGGGAAACTTCGTCGACTTCGGGACCGTCGCGCAGCCGCCGAGGATGAATAGGACAGCGCAAAGGAAAATTTGATTCATTTTCACTGAGTATGTTCGATCCATTTTTCCGGTATGAGAAATATGATCCGTTCGGTCCGTTGCATTTTCGTTTGCTGCTTACGGAACATGACGCCCAAAAATGGCAAATCCCCTAAAAAAGGAATTTTACGTGTTGCCTCGAGTGTCTGTTCCTGAAAAATCCCGCCGATGACGATCACTTGATCTTTCTCAATCTGCAAATCAATTTTTTGACCGCCTTCCAATGCTATCGAATCAATCGCTAAGTTAAAATTCTGCCCCGCTTCCCTTTTGACACTCAGCCCAAGACTCTGAAAAAAACTGTCAAAAAGGAAAAGGTCACCTTCCTTTTTTACTTTAACAAAAACATTGCTGTCGTCAGAAACCACCCCAATCTCCTGACGTTCCTTTTCCGGGATCAGGACATTGTTCGTGGAGTAAGTCTTGGTAAGACCAACTGTTTCCAAGGCCTCCAATAAAATCGAAAAATCTTCCCGGGAGAGTGTGCCCACACCCAAGTCCCGTTTGGCATCCTCTCCCTTATCTTGGGAAGGGGCTAACACGCCGTATTCATTGACAATCGCTTCCCAGTCCACCCCGCGAAAATGCTCATCACTCAATAAAACATCAACGACCTGCGATTTTACAAAGATCTCCTGCTTCTTATCCTGCTGAACGATGATCGATCTGATTTTTTCGATCTGGTCCGCCTTATCCGTGACGACAATCTTATTGGATCGCTCGTCATAATTGATCTGCCCAACATCTGCAGACAAATTCTTCTTCAGTTCAGGAAGAAGTTCTTCCCCTTTAACGAACTGCAACGCAAAAACCTCGGTCTGCAGCGAAACATCAAACTTAGCAATACGATCCAACATCACTTGCAGTTTTTCCGGCTTTTCCAGCAAGATCAAACTCCCATCCGGATTGATGATCATTTTACCATCAGGACTCTTATCGTCGCGCAATTTCTTGACCATTTCCGCTGGATCAGCATATTTTAACCTTACCACCTCTGCCTTCCATTGATCGGTAAATCGCTGGTCCTTCTGCTGTTCATACTCATCGGCCGTGACGATACGGACTTGGTCCTGATCCCGCAGATACGCCAGGCCGGTCATGTCACATACAATTTTTAGAACATCCCAAACATCAGCGTTTTCCATGTTCAATGTCACCCGCCCGCGGATATCGCGGCTGACCGTAATGACCACTCCGGTCTTTTGGACAATCGCGTTAAGCGCATCTAAAATATCCGTGTCCTGAAAGGCAATCTGATCAATGCTTGTTCGGATGGCTTTAGGCGGAGCCGATACCTTCTGCTCAACGGCATTCTGCGCCTGATCGGCCGCCGTGTTGTTTTCCTGCGCCCATCCGGACAATAACAAAAGATGGCTAAATTCTAATAAAAAGATACATATGAAGAGTGCAAATTTTTTTCGCATCGTCTTTATTTTGATTGATAAAAGAAAATTTATTATAGCAGGTTTACCAATTTAAGAACACGGCGATTTGTTAATAGGGAACAGCGATATCTCTTTAGGGACGGCTCCCCTCGGATATCTTCTCATTCTGCCCTTTAAAACGTTGCAACTGTTCTCGCGTCTCTTTAAGATACGGATATTTTTGATGCAGCTTTTCGGCAATCTCCAATGCGGCTTTTTTGCGTCCCAGTTGATAAAGGACCTCCGCCTTGGTATCGAGAAACGCGTAATTTTCCGGACTGAGTTCCAGACCCTGATCAATCAATCTTAAGGCCTCTTTCAAATGCCGATGTTGAGTGTGATACAGCCAGGCCAACTCGTTATAGGCATCAGCAAAATCGGGTTTATCATGAATGCTTTTTCGTAGCAGCGCCTCCTGAGCTTCTGGTGTCAGCTGCTGATTTTTGAACTGGTATTCAAAAAAACTTGGATTGGTTGTCATCAACATCACAATGGGGATGATCATCACCCCGGCGTTGTAAACATAGTGCATGATGATGCTGGCCCAAGTTGTGCCCATCCACACGCGCAGACCCGTTAAGGCAAAACCCAAAATCGTGATCATGGCTATCGCCATCCAATCGCCCCAATACTGTTCGTAATGGAGCATCGCGAAAATCAAAGCAATGATGACCACCGCCGTTTTCTTGCCCTTGAACCTGCGGATGGCATTGTAAAAAAAACCGCGAAAGATCAATTCTTCAAATAGTGGCGCCAAAAGCACCGCGACAGCGAAGAAGATGATCATCGCCGTCGGAGACGTCGTGGCTTCCATGATCCGCGTCAACGGCGTGGGCGGCTGGACATGGCGGTAAAAAATGATCACGGCCGAAAGATAGGCAAAAATCATCCCTGTTGAAATGGAGATCAAAAAAAGTTTTTTAGAAAACTTTTGTCCGAGTCCTAAAATCGATTTGAGGTTCTGATCAGGAAAGGCGGACGAGGCCCGATAAATCAAAACCAAAAGTACCAATGAAGAAAAAATCGCAACAACGACCAATCCCCCGAGCTCTGACGCAATCTGAGGGAAAACCCCCATCATGGTTTGCACAATGACCGCTAAAATCACCGACCACAGGACCCCATAAAAAACCACGTCAAAAGCCTTAGTCGCAAGACGCAATTCCAAGTGCTGATCACCATCGGAGATTGATGCTGATAAAACCTTTTGAAACCGCCGCCGTCTGATCAGATAAATCAAAAACAGGGCCGTGGTTAAAACCGACCATTCCTGCGCCGCCCCAGAAAGCACAAAAATCAGTAAAAACACCCCTAGCAAAATCCACGGACGCGAAAATAAAATCTGCTGGAATTTTTTACCGTCCTGGCGACGGAGGATACCGGCATCACAAATCATCAAAAAAGCCAATATGACAAAATAGGCTAAACTCCTCAGAAGAACATCTCCCTTCAATTCATGGAAAATAAATACTTGGTAAGACCGCCAGCCGGGATCGGTGTGATCGAATACACCACCGGATGAAAAGTTTTTGCGCCTAAGATGTCCCGCACCTGCTGTGGGTCCTTTGTTAAAATCTTGATCCGCTGACCATTGGCTTTGATCTTATCACCAACGGTTTCAAAATCAAGACCACCAGGAGTCTTTTCCCCTGATAAAAGTAAAAAATCGTTGGATTGCCTTTGCTCCTGCGCTTGACTTTGCCTTGTTAAGGGCAACAAATAATTTTGAATAAATTTCTTTAAAGGTTCCCCAGAGACCTCGCCTTCCATCTCCTCGACCGAGGCCAAAAAATCTCTTATCGCTGTCGCATCCGTAATCTCACGACCATCAGGTGCGACCAGCTCAAGCCTCGAAGGCGCTTCTCCATCGTAAAAAACCGTTAAAATGGTTCCATCCTGGCGGGTGATGCTGGCAAGATGGGCATCGTCATCAACCTCGATCCCAGTTAAATCAATGACATCGTAACTTTTATCAACTACCACCCGCTCCTTAATAAAATCCATTTTAACAAGGCGTGCGCCCGTGCGATGCCAGACATCATAGAGTAGCCCTTGAGTTTCAGGATCTCCGCTAAAACCAAAAGCAAAATACCCATCATTCTTAATTGTTCGGGCAAGATTCATTAGTAATTCTTTAAACAAATTTTCATCGCCAGTCGTCGCTGCTACCATATTGAATAAACTTCCAATATCAGTATGATTTTTGGGAAGACGTTGATCAAAAACATCCCTTTCTGCTAAAATTAAACGTGGAGTTTGTTGGGTATTGATATACTGACTTACTTCCGGAGCTGTTCGGCTAAATTCGAAATATCCTGTCTTGTCATTTTTATCAAGTTCCAAAAATCTTTTGTCAGTTTTTCTATCTTCTCCAAAAATCTTAACAACACCACCGCTTTGAATTTCTTGATAGAGATTGCCATGCGAATCATAAACATAAATCGCATCCCCAATCCTTCGCACGCGTAAATAGACAACAAAATCCGAAGTCTCGATTAGAACGTCTTGGCCAATAAGCGCATTGACAATGTCTAAGCTAGTGATTGACGTACTCGACCCGTAATCAGATATGGTCCATGGCTTCTCATTTTGTAAGATTCGCTTAAGAAAGTACGTCTTGATATTATCAGCAAAAACATGAAGTCGGCCTGGCTCTGTATACACTGTCGTTGAATTCACTTTGTCACTTCTCTCATTCTTTATAGTAAGGTAACGACGTTGAATCCTAAAAGCAATTAGAGAAACCATCGACTTCAAACGTTCATCAACCGCATTCCAAATCAAATTGAGATAATATACGGTTGTTAAATCAAACTGCGATGGACTTTTATCAAGGAGCACCCGCATAGACTCTTTGCTCGCGGAATATAAACCGCCCTGATCATCAAAACGAATTTGCACGACACTTTCTTGAGCACCATCGATCTCGAACACAGTGATAGCGGCATCCATATTTTTGGTAAGAACCAGCGCTCCGCCGTTTTGGTAGGGAATGACAATCGGCCCCGATAAATCGGCAAATTTATCAAGCAATTCAATTTTCGCTTGATCGGCAGATGTGAACTTCAAAATAAGCTGTGGAATGTTATCTTTGTCATTAATTGAAATATGTCCTGGCCGATCTAAATCTTTATAAATTTTATACTCCCCATCCCGGCTTTCAGTACTTAACATCAATGCATCTATGGATTCTTGCTCGTCCGCAATTGCGCTGGCATCCTTCCCATCTAATCTGGTATCCATTTGGCTCAAATCCTCTAACGCAGCGAGCAGAATCTTCCTGTCTGCCAATGAAAATTCAAATTCGGGAAAGGCATCCATAAATTCCTTAGCCATCGCCGCCACTGAGGAAAATCGATCTTCGGGATTAGGCGCTAAAGCTGTCAGCAAAAATTGCCTCTGTTCAGCGGTAAGGGTCATTAAATTCGCGTCCCTAGCGGGCCCGCGTGATTTCATTTGCCAAAGAGTAAGGATAAACTGATTAAACAACTGACCCTTTTCTTCCTGTTCATTTGCCCTATCCTGCAATTCCTGCAATTTGGCTTCCAACTCAGTAAAAGGAGTCTCTTGAAATATCGCTTCATAAATCAATATGCCTAAACTGTAAATATCCATTTCCACTGTATTCACAACTTCCGTACCGTCATACAATCCGAAAACTTCGGGAGCGATATAATTAGGACTTCCCACAATAGTTGTCATCGGTTGCCCCATGACTCCGGCAAGACCAAAATCCAATAAAACACTGCGTCCCGATGGACCGATCATCAGATTCGCCGGTTTTATATCGCGGTGGATGATGTTGAGTTCATGCGCCTGCTGAAGCACGCTCATGCTCTGAACGATGAGGTTAGCTTTCTGCGTCGTCATACCAGACTCAAAAGATTCGGGTTCGACCTCAGGATGAAAAATTTGATCTAAATTCATTCCATCAATATACTCCATGACAAGATAATTCCCTCCTTCCAAAATAAAGGTCGGAAACGCGGATGCGCTTGTTAACTTTTGATCTTTTAAATATTTTAGAAATCCTATTTCATTTTCCAACGCGTTCTGCAAATCCGCGGCAACCTCCTTAGAAAATTCCGGTGACCTCTTCACAACCTTTAATAAAACCAAAACCTCCTCCCCCTTGACAGGCGAGTATTTCGCCTTGTACACCACGTTCATCCCAGCTGCAGAACCCTGTTCAAGACCTAAGACCTCAAGTGGTTCTCCTAATCTTTTCAGTTGCTCATTGACCCCATCAATATCATAGTTGTTTGTAATTTCTATGGTCTTTGCTCTTACCGCAAGATCCCGATGCTCCCCATGATTTTGCTCAAGGACTTCAACGAGCGACGGCAGTTCCTGCGGTTTGACCTCTGGCAATTTTACCTCCGGCAGTTTGACCTCATATCGTCCATCAAAGGCGTCTTCGTTTTCTTCCAGGTATCGCGAATCAGGGACGATTTTGACAACATCATCCATCATTTCCTGAACGGTTTGATAACGGTCTTTTGGATTGGGCGCTAGGGCCTTAATAAGGATCGGCTTTATCTCTGCGGGGATTCTTACATCTTTATTGATCAGATCGATCAAAGTATTGTCATTTTTAATTTTATTAAAATCCTTTTGTAAAAAATATTTATAAGGAGTTTCTCCAAGGAAAAGCTCCCATAAACTGATACCCAAACTGTAGATGTCTAATCCAGGGTCATATTGAAAATGGTTCCAAGGCTTTCCTATCGAACTTGCATACTCGTGATCAATGACTTCCGGTGCCTGAAAAATTGGGGTCCCTTGAGAAATTCTATATAAAAATTTTCTTTGTTCCTTCTGACCAAGCTGCCGTATCAGTCCCAAATCAATGATTTTAAGGATACGTGTCTGCGGATCCCAGATCATATTTTTAGGAGAGACGTCATAATGCAGATAACCGATTTTGTGCAGTTCATAATAAGCGCTCATCATCTGCACCATGATGTCATATTGATCCGGCAAGGAAAGTTGCGGGTCCCCTGGTCGGGGATCAATAACCTGCTTCAAGCGGTACCCCTCTTCAAGAGAGAGAACAATAAAATTATCTCCTTGATAGAACAATTCGGAAAAATGCATTTTTAAAAACCGATTTTCTTGGTGACTGATGACATTCAAGGCATCGGCCTCATCATAGAAAATCCGCTCCACCCTTTTTTCTTTTTCCGGATAATCAGCTTTCTTCCGAACTTTAACCGCCAGACTCCGTCCAACATGCTTCATCCCATTTTGATCTATGGTATATTCCTGTGCCTCAAATACATCTCCCAATCCCCCGTGACCTAATTTTTTGACCTCCGCCACATTTTTGGGGCTGGGAACAAACCGTATTCGACGAAGGATTTCCGGCTGGGTCATATTTTCGGCTGCTCGACTAAAATATTCGTCGAGTTTTGCCTGGGAAACCTCATACGCCAAAGAATCATTCTTGCTATTGACCTCTAAGTGAACTGGCAGCATTGGCGCCATCCGCACCACCTGCGTTTCATCAAAATCTTTAACCAACATAAAAGACTCGTTTTCACCACCACCGATCTGAATGCCGACTTTGACCGCTTGCAGATCATCGCTACCCGCGCTCAACATAAAAGCGTCGTGACCAACAAATGAGGTTGTTGATGAAACCGTCCACTCTTCTCCACCGGAGATATACCGTCGGGGAACCTGCTCACGTGCGGCGGGATCGTATTCTTCTTTGATATAATCGTAAATCCCCTTTTTGTAAGCCTGGATGTACTGCTCGTAAATCTTTTCTTTGAGTTGCTTGTCGGTCAAATCAACCCCTTCAATTTTCTTCTGATCGACGTAAGCTTGGTAGAGCAAGCTTTCCTGCAGGGCTTTTTTGTACCAGGCCGCGAGGATGAGCGCGTGATAGATCTGCCGCAGTGCCGCGAACTGTTTTCCCTCATTGATCTCTTTGCTGATGACCGGGACAATGACTTCTTTAATCACGTCGCAAGACAGTTGATTCAGTTCACCGGCGCTATTTTGTGAAATCGCTGCCGTTGGCGTGTTGGCCTTGAACGCGAGATAATCCTCCTCGGAAAGGACCTTAAGCCGGCTTTTTAAAATATACGCGGCATTGCTTTTTTCATCCTCGTAAACATCGGCGTGTTCCGGAACGATCCAAACTTTGTTGAAGGCATCCAGAGGAATTTGGGTGGTGCCAAATTTTTCATAAGCTGTTTTGTAGATCTTGTCCCAAAAGGCCTTTCCCAAATCTTCTTCCGGGTAGGTCAGCGTTGCCGTAAACTGTTTTAGCAGATAATCCTGGGTGAGCATGTCACGGCCCAAATCGGTCTGGCCGAGTTCGTCCGGGACCACGCGGTCCTTTTCTTGCGGTGAGAGATTGACCCACAGATCTTTTTCCGGGATGGTTAAGGCCGCGAAGAAATAACGGATCATCCGCTCGGCCTGCTCGCTCATTTCCGGCTGCGAAAATTTTTCCTGTCCAGGGTCTAAGACGAATTCGAATTGGAACGGTTCCTCGGGATTCACCTTGAGCCCCCTTAAAACCGCTGCCTCCAATGACTCACTGGCCTTCACCATGGTCCCGGGCACCGGCAGATTTAAGGTCTGCATCGGCATCGGAGAACTCTGGGCATAAACGAATTGCCTCGGGAAAATCACTGAGTTTAAAAAACTGATCAGGATCATCCCAACAAAAACTCGGCAAGATAAAAAATTTTTTCTGATGGTTGGCCTCATATTTAACGCATACTTGTATTTGAACTAGATAAGGAAAGTATAAAATATGTGGAATGGCAGAAATAGGGCGGGACGGATAAATTTTTAATATCCGTAATATGTAAAATACTAGTACTAGACAACTTAAAAAAATTTAGAAAGCGCTTTCACTAACGTGGATTAATAGGGACGTGGATTAATAGGGACGGGATTAATAGGGACGGACCCTACTTTTCGTTTTTCTTGGGGCGCCCCATGGGTTTAGCCTGAATCTGACGTCCCATTTTTCTTTCAAGTTCTATTATAAATTCTTTTGATCCCAACGCCAGATTCTTTTTTGTTTGTCCTCGTAAATCCTTTAAAAAACATTCCTCCTCATCCCCTTGCAAATATTTCTTATAATCCTCTATCTTTAAAATCCCCTCTAAAGGCTCAATTTGAATCCAGCGATATTGATTCCCTAAATGCGCCCTAGCACTTGACCATGCATATTGCCATGCTTTCTCAACCATCCTTGCCCTTACTGGATTTAACTCAACATACCGCACCGCTTGCACCACATGACTTTCGCTTAACAAACATGAAAAATATCGCCCCTGCCAAACATGTCCACTGCTCTTTGTCTTCTTTTGATAATATTTGGCATAGCGCATATGAACACCTCGAAACATTTGCGCCATTGAATCTTCCTTTTGCGGACTCAGTATAAAATGAACATGATTGCCCATTATGCAATAGGCATATATTTGGACCTTATATTTCTGACGATACTCTTCAATGCGTTTCAGATACAAAATATAATCATTAGTCTCTTGAAAGATATGCTGCCGATTATTCCCTCGCTGAGTAACATGATAGATATACCCAGGCAAAACAACTCGCGCACCTCTTGGCATAATGCTACCTCTAAACTTTGGGGGAATTATCACCTCCATGGGGAATGGAGGACTTTCGTTGAATCTTATTGTAACACCATCAACTATTTTGTCAAAAGTAGGGTCCGTCCCTAGTTATTGACGACAATCTCGACCTGACCATCCTCGCGGTAGAATGTGGTGGCCATCGCTTTTCTGGTCCACACACTTTTTAAACGGCCGCTTTCATAATAATTTTTGATCACGACCAGGACCCCATTCTTGTATTTGTAATCATAAAGCTTATAACCATTTTCGTAATACGCAATTTTACGGACAATCTGCTCGCCGTTGAACTTGACATAAAGCCGCGGACGACCATTGGTATGATATTCTCTCTCGATCCGTTCATTATCGGCCGCGTAAGAATAGACCGGATCACAAAGCCCTCCCCACACCAACAGACCCAATATCAAGATTGTGATTGTATTTTTCATAACTTTACTAAGTATAGACGATATTCAACACCGCGGCAAGTCGCTAGGAAGTAACGTCCCAGGCTACAAGTCTCAAGTTGCAAAACACTTGAAACCTGCGACATGAGACTTGATTAAGGACTGTCCCCTGAGGTGTCTGCAGAAGAGTGTTCATAAACATTATCAACCACTTCCCCAGACAAAACCAGGTTCAGTATTTTTTCCATATCAGCATAGCTATGGGCCTTGGTCAATTGCCCCACCACGACTTTAGAAATTGGATCAATCAATAGAACGCGCCCGGTCCCCTCCTGCAATTGATAAGCGCGTTCGATCCCTAAACTTGCCGCCAAGAGCCGGCTCTGTTCCTCAGCGGCCTGATCAGTACGATCAAATCTTAGAAACAAAACACCCTGACCAGCAAATTGTTCCTGAATCCGTTGGTAATTCGGCTCAATCCTTTTACAAATCGTGCACCAGTCGGCATAAAGCTCAACAGCAAGAATTTTCGGTTGTTGCAAATCCGCTCGAACAGAATGGCACAGCCCCAAAACCAACAGCATACCGCAAAAAGTTAAAAACGAATTCTTCATCACCCTTGCCTTTGCTTATGATCCTTTCGGAAGTGTAAAGAAAAACTTTGTCCCCTTCCCGACGGCACTCTCAACCCAAATCTTTCCTCCGTGCATCTCAACCAGCCCCTTACAGATCGAAAGTCCTAACCCGGTCCCCTTGACCCCTTTAACGGACTTGTGTCCAAATTGCTGAAATTTGTTAAAAACTTTTTCTACGTCGGCCGGGGCAATGCCCTTACCGGAATCCGCGACACAACATTGAACAAGGGTCTCCCTCTCTTCAATAATAACCTCGACAAAACCCGACTCTACAAATTTCATGGCATTGCCGATGAGATTTAAAAAAACCTGCGTAATTTTATCCGCGTCGATATTGATGAGAATATTATCTTTCACGCAAACCGACCGAATGGTGAGGTCTTTTTCCTTGGCCTGCGGTTTGAAACTGAAAGCCACCTCTTTCGCCAATTTAACAATGTTGGTCGGCTGTTTGTTCAACTCGACTTTCCCGGCCTCAATCTTGGAAAGATCAAGAAGATTGTTGATCAGATTGTTGAGTCGATGGATATTATTGATCGCCATCGACATCAATTGCCGCGCGTTTTCCGAGGACGTGCCCGAAATCTCGTCGAAAAGCTGGTGAATGCTCCCTTTGATGACCGTCATCGGTGTCCGCAGTTCATGGGAAACCATATTGACAAACTCTGACTTCAGCTCATCAAACCGTTTGAGTTCTTCCTTTTGCTGCTCGAGGATTTTGTTCTTTTCTTTGAGTTGGCTGGTCGTGCGGGCTAAAAACCTGGTCATCTCGTCAAAGGACTTCGCAAGCTCACCCAATTCATCATGGCTTTGCATTTCCGTCTGCACGCTGTAATCGCCGCGGGCAACCTTCATGGAAGCGTCGCGCAGGCTGACAATGGGATGAATGAACGTCGACCTGGCCAGCAAACCAAAGACGATGATGAACAAGACCAGACATCCAAATACAATAAAAGTACGATTACGAAAAACGATGATCGGCTGCAGGGCTTCTTTCAAATCCATCTCAGTCACCAAACACCACTCTTGATCGGACAGAAAAGTCTGGACGCCTAAAACCTCATTGCCGACATAATTTTTATAAACGTTTGGGCCTTTGCCTCCTGAAAAACAGGCCTGTGTCGCTGGATTAACGACCTGCAGACGCAAAACAACGTTATTCAAAAACCGCGACTCAGTGATCATATGATAGTCTTTATCGATGAGATAAGTTTCGGTGGTGGCACCCAATCCTCGACGGGCGGTTGTGATATCGTTTAAGGCCTTGGCGTTGCTTTTTAAAAAAAGCACACCAGAATACTCGTTGGTATCCCAATTCCGGATCCCATTGAGGATCGTGAGATATTTCTCGCCAGTTAAAGGGTCCTCTTCAAATCCCTTGAAATACGCGCCCTTGTCATAAAGGATCTGCAAAAATTTAAACGGCATCTTTTTTCCGATCAACGATCGATTGGTATTGGCCACAATGTTGCCGTGAATGTCCCAGACGCTGATGTTATCAATGTCCGAGACTTGATCGATGTCCGTATAGTCGCTGATTGGTACCGCTTTAAGCTCTTGATACACCGATTCGACATTGCGCTGCAGCAAGGCCAAACTGTCCTGCTCATTGAACCCTTGCGGCTTGAGCTGCCGCAACAGAAACGTCCCAGCGAGCTCTTTGGCCTGTTCCTGACGGACTTTGATCAAATCATTGATATGCAGCTGCCGGGAATCATTGATGGCTTGCAGATTGCCCAACGCATTTTGCTCTAATTTGGCTTTGGTATAAAAGTAGGTAAAACTGCTGATGATGGCAAGCGGAAAAATTGAAATGAGGATCAGGGTAAGAACGAACTTGGGGCCTAATTGTAGATTTCGAAACATAATGGCGCACGCAGCTAACGGGTAAAAATCCTTTCAATAGCCTCTAGGATTTCCTTATTCTCAAAAGGTTTGGCAATGCCGGGATAATAGGTGTCTCCAATTTTAACACCCGCACCTTTTTTACCTTCCCCTTCTTTTAAAATCGCGGTTAGAAAAACAATCGGAATTTGCGAAGTCATAGGGTCTTTTTTCAATTCACGGACAACATCGCCTCCGTCCATTTCCGGCATCATGATATCCAATAAAATCACCTGCGGCCGAAAAATCTTAACCTGCTTCAATGCTTCCTTACCATCACCAGCCACGGCAACCATATAACCATGTGATTTCAACAACATCTTTACTAAATTTAAGATATCGGCTTCGTCGTCAACGACGAGAACTCTGCGCTCATTCATGATCGCCTCCTGGTTTCAGTGAAAAGTTATAAAAAGAGAAGAGTGAATGGTGAAGACTGTTCACAATACCAAAATCACCTTCGATCTTCTCAAAAATCTCATTAATCTTTGCTATTGTTGATGTTAACACGTCGCTGCCGAGAAAAGCAAGAATAGATATCATTTCTTATTGATCAAATCCATGACCGCCTTAACCAAATTTTCCGCTCCAAGCGCTATATCCGCAATCGTTGATTCCAGCATATAGCAAGGCGTTGATACAACCCTTTGCTCTTTATCAACAACGACTTGGGCCTGAGCGGTATTTTTCGTCACCGCCCCCATTTTTCTAATTTTTTCATGAACCGCCTGATCTTGACCAAGCGTCAATTCAACCCCTTTTAACAGTTGAGCGACAATGACTGGTGCTATGCATAAAACCCCTATTGGTTTCTTGGCCTTATGCATCGCCCGTACGGCTTTCTCAACGTCTGGCTGAATCCGGCAATGTTCGCCGTCAACAGCAAAGGTGCAAAGATTCATGGCGGCGCCAAATCCGCCGGGAAAAATAATCGCGTCAAACGGCACTTCATCAAATTCGCTTAAAGGTTGAATCTTCCCTCGGGCAATCCGGGCCGACTCCACCAAGACGTTTCTTTTCTCCGGTATCTTTTTACCGGTCAGGTGATTCACCACCCGTACCTGGTCCATATCTGGAGCGAAACACTGATAACTAGCCCCTGCTTTGGTAATCGCTAACAGCGTCAAAACCGACTCGTGAATTTCCGCGCCGTCCTGAAAACCACAACCGGAAAAAACAACCGCGAATTGAGAACTCTTCTTCATTCTGCCCCCCTATTTTAAGGTGAATAGTGAAAAATGAATGGTGGAAATGGTGAAAAAGTGAATGGTGAAATGGGGAAGAGATGAGGATCATATCCACCACCCGTCCGAAAGTCGATGATGAAAGGATCTCTTCCGGACGGGATAATGGTTTTCAAAAATGGAAAAACAATTCGTTAAACAATGTTGCCGACAAACCCTATGGTTGCGCAGGGGCTGCTGGTGCAGCTGGCGCTTCAACAGCTGGTGCAGCGGCTGGAGCATCATCAGCTGGTGCCCCGGCAGCGTTATCTTCAGAATCTTCCATAAAAGAATTGTCCTTGGCCACTAACGTCGCTGTTCGTTTCCCATCTGCTTCCGTATATTCGATTTCAAGATAATCATTCGCTTTAACATCCTGAATGCTGGCCATCTCCTCAAACTTGGTTCCCGGGGTGACAGCATAAGTGACCTGGACCTCGGCGTCAGTGTCATAATCATACTCTGACAACACAATCGCTTCTGGGCTGACCGTCACGGCCGAACCAAAAGCATAAAGATCATTATTAGCCTCTTCCTGTCCAAAAGCCACAACCGCAAGGTTAAGGACAAGCCCGACTCCTAGCAAAAAATTCGTTAAACTTCGTCCCATTTCTTCCTCCTGTTTTTGTTAAATGTGCATCTGACTTGACATTGCTCAGCGCTATCAAGCCGACTTCCTCAATAAGCACTAAATACAAAAATTTGATTTAAGAATAACATATCTACAGCAACTGTCAATTGCTATTTTGGAAGCTATCTTCTCTAATTCCAGACAGATCGGTCGAAAAAAGGCTTTTAGCCGCATCCCAAACAACAGGGCATGCGCTGGTCAATAAACCGCTGCTTTTAACGCCGCGGGGACCACGGTCCAATCGCCAAAACGGTGATTGATTTGATCCACGGCCTTAAGGACACGATCCCTTTTGTTTTGCTCTTCAAAGAGGTAATAGCTGTCTGCCGCAGACAAGTTGGAAACGCTCACACCCAAGACCCGGACCGTCAGGCTTGCCTGCCCCAAAAGCCGAATGATCTCTAAACACCGCTGATAAATCTCCTGGCCATCATAAGTTGGTTCGTGAAACGTCTTGCGTTTGGCATAACCGCCTTCAAAACCATCACTCGCGTAAAAATAAATCGTCCGGCCCTGCAAGCCCTTTTGCCGCAAACGCTGGGCAACCATCTCGGCTAAAAGATAAATCCAACTGCGAATATAGGGCTGGTCAGATGTGACTTCCCGCAGCGTCTGCGAATGGCCAACCGACTTTGGCAGCGTATTTTTTTCTTCAAAATATTCAACAGCGGAATGATCCTGAACCTGACAAATAGCTTTGAGCCACAACCCCGTCACCCCAAAATGATCGTCGAGAATATCATCAGGATATTGCGCGAGTTGGCCGCAGGTCAGGATCCCCAACTGATGAAATCGTTTTTTCAAACGCGGGCCGATACCGCATATTTTCTCGATGGGAAGGTCTTGAAGGATTTCCAAAACCTGTGCACGATCCGCGATCAAGAGACCATCTGGCTTTTTCAATTTTGCCATGAGTTTGGCTGAAAGTTTAGTTGGTGCTACCCCCACGGAACAGCTGATGCCAAAAGCCTGCCGGATGCGGCGTTTCAAATCCTGGGCGAGATTTTCTACCGAGCCAAAAAGACCGACACTGCCGGTGATGTCTAAAAAAAATTCATCGACCGAAAATTTTTCAACCTGCGGGGTATAGCTTTTGAGGATCGCGAAGATCTGATTCGATGTGTAAACGTATTTCGCAGTGTCAGCCGGAACAAAAATGGCCTGCGGACAAATGCGCAAGGCCTCTTGCGAAAACATCGCGTTCTTAATGCCTAAGGCCTTGGCTTCATACGAGGCGGCACAGATGATCGAATGGTATTTGTTGTCCCGCCCACCGATGATCACTGGTTTCCCGCGCAAAGCCGGGTTGGCCTGCTGTTCAACCGATGCAAAAAAGGCGTCCATATCCACATGCATGATCAAAGCGGACATACCTTTTCCAATCGCCAATGCATATAACGGTTGTTCAAATGGATCTGATAAAGATTGACCCCATCGCTGACGGTAAAATAATAAAGCACTTCCGCCCCACGCCGTTCCTGCCAATGATAGGTCATTTCCTTGATTTGATATTTACGGTTTTTCCAGATAAAGGCCTTGGGGATGATGCGGCCCTGCTTGAAAAGAGCACCGACTTCAATCATATCTTCTTCATATCCTTGACTGGGAAGCTGCCGGTCCCAACGCGAATCGCTGTTAAACATATCTGCCTCTAAAGATGCTGTGTTGTGATGGGAATGTTAGGACAATCGGAGGATACCACACGTATGTGTGGAATGTAAAGGGGAATTTAAAAAGGAACATTCCACGCACTCCCGGTCTGTCAACCCCGGGGGTGCGCGCTCAATTCCGAAAGATGTTTGATGCGCTTAAGCATATTCGGATGCGTGCTCAAAAACTCCATCAATTGATCACTGAACGATAAAGAAATTGTTTGTTGCCTTAAGACCGCCAGCTCTTTTGGATCGATTGTTCCGCTACGATCCATATCCAATTGACTCAATTCCTTGATTTCACTGCGGGCCAGCGATGGGTCATTGATAAAAAAGGCCTTCATTCCTTCCGTCTCTTTCAAGTCATCTTTGTCCATGCGCGCTGATCCATAAACCAATTTATACAAAGCACTCGCCAAGTCCTCAGGGCGGTTGCCCAATTCAACCGACCCTTGATCGGCAAAATATTCTCTGATCCGCGAGGCATACAAAACCAACAAATTGGTGATGAAGTAAAATAAAAAAGCGGCCAATCCGATCAATGCCGTATTGCCGCGGTCGCGGTCCCGACGACCACCGCCGCCCCAAAACAAAAAGTGCCAAGCAACACGATACAGAATCATCGGCACCACCGACAACAACGTGATCGTCACCACGTCCCGATTTTTCAGATGGGTCAGTTCATGTCCTAAGACCGCCCGCAGTTCGTCCTTGTTCAATAACCGCATAATGCCTTCGCTGACACAGACCCGGCCATCGTGGATCCCGCGGCCAAAGGCAAAGGCGTTGGGGGTACTCATCGCAGCGATACAAATCCGCGGCATCGGGATCCCGGCCCGACGGGCCAGATCTTCAATCATGCTGAAAAGTTCTGGATATTCCTCACGCTGCACGTAACGGACCCTCATGGTCCATTCCACAATCTTTGGTCCCACCATAAATTGGATGCACATGAGACCCAGAGAAAAAATCAAATAAAAATAAAAATTCCCAATGCCCATGGCCGTCCCCAGTATGACCACCGTGGCATAGATGATGGCAAAAAACGCTGCCAACAAAAGCCCCATACGCGCTTGTAAAGAAAACATGACAACAGCCCTCCCTACTTAAGTCTCCAGTCTCCTGTCGCAAGTCTCAAGTAGTTTAACTTGAGACTTGTAGCCTGGGGCTTGTTATTGACCTACGCATAAATAATAGAATTGCGTATTTAGAAAGCGTAGGTCGAGATACTGACTACCACAATGTTTTATTACTTTTGCGTAAGTCAGTACTTTCCAGGGACAGCCCCCTTTGTCCTCTCCTACAACCACCTACAAAAGGCCAAGGCGCAGATTGTCTTTCCGTCGACAACCTTACCTTTACGAAACTGATTTAGTACTTCTTGACGGGACATCAGAAACGTCTGAATGATTTCATCAACGTCTTTGACAGCGTCCTGCCTCGTAAGGCCTTCTGCCTTAAAAATATGGATCACTTCATCCGAATACCCTGGGACCGGAATGATTTTTCCCAGCCGGGTTAATTTTTTAGCACCGTATCCGGTTTCCTCGGCCAATTCCCGTTGGGCGCAAGACAGCGGTTTTTCGCCTTTTTCCAAAGTCCCGGCGGGAAGTTCATAAAGATAGCTGCCCAAGACGGCCCGGTATTGCCGCAACATAATGATTTTACGCGAAGTGATGAAAGGGATGATCAAGGCCGCCCCAGGATGTTCAATCATTTCCACTCGGGTTGTGCGCCCGTCGGGGAGCTTTGCTTCTCGTACAAGAAACGTGTATTTCTTTCCTTTGACTTTCATAACAAATACCTGCCTCTTAAATCAACTGTCATTGCGAGCGAAACGAAGCAATCTCACATAAAAGATTGCTTCGTCGCTATTTAAATTTGATGACTCCTCGCAATGACTTATGGTTCGCCAGCTCTAATCTTCAGCCGGGAATCGTCGACTGAAAACTCGGGCGTTGCATCTGCTTTTCGTACCAGCTGGCCAAACGTGAATGTGCTTTTGGGTTCCAAAGCGATGTCACACGAAATTGGATGTAACCGATCGCGCTAATCACCCCGACCGACGCTAAATTCATCGGCTCAAGCTCTTGCACTTGTTGGTCGAAAAAAGCCAAGCAGCGCTGGACTGTTTCTTCCTGAAGTTGAACGAAGCGTTGATGAAAATCTTGGGCATGCCGCTGCTTTTCCATATAAGCGGCAATGGTCACGTCCATAAGCCCATCGGCAATGGCAGCCAGGTTAAGAGTTAGCAGACGCTGCCGCGGTTCTCGCGATAAAAATTTTGGTTCCGGACTAAGACCATCCAGATATTCACAGATGAGGGGACTGTCGCACAACGCGCGGCCATCGGCCAATTCAAGAACGGGAATCTTTCCAAGCGGATTGGCCTGGTAAAGATTTTCTGGTTTGTTCGCCAAATCCACTTCCACCAACTCCAAAGCGATCTTCTTTTCTAAAGCCATGATCCTGGCTTTTCGGCCGTAGGGTGAACGTTTGGTGTAATAAAGTTTCATCTCTTTTTCCTTTCACTGAGGGAAGAGCTGCCAACGATGCAAAGCGTCAGCGCCCCGTTGGGATAGGTTGGCGGCTGGCGTAACCTTCCTCGACCGGATGATACCAAGAAATATTTTCTTCGTCGCTGCGCCAGCACAAAAAGACTTCCCGGCCCTCAATGAGCGCGGGAAAATCCACCAAACCAATCTCAAAATTCCAGTCTTTGAAAAAACAACCCAGTGCCTCCAGTTCAGCCATCAAGACGCCGATCTCCTCTTCCAGGGCCCCGGCCCGTCGTTCCACATCCTGAGCATCTTCTTCTTTGAGCAAAAATTTTAACTTTTTGCCCTTGATCAAAATATCTCCAACAATCCGCTTAACAAGAGGCAGTCGTTGATTGGCTTCCTGGGGTGTAAAATATTTAGCAAACATATCATCCTCTCAACAACCAAGACCTCACCTCGCAGGTGCACCTGCGAGGTGAGTACGGTCTAATCGGAAAAATTCGCGGGGATTTGCGAACTGACAATTCGCTTCCCCTCTTCATTGGTCTCCAACAAAACTTCCTGCCCACTCTCGATATTCAGGTATCTGATTGTCTCCTGACTGCGCAATGTCAAGACCGCCAATTTTTCATCCGAATCCGCTTTTTTCAATACCGTTGCAAATCCATCAACAATCCACCAATTCCCTATCTGATAACAAAAACGTATATTGCCGGTATTCTCATCTTCTAACGCGAGCTCGCCAAGGTCTCCTCGTAAGACTTTAACCCCGTATCCGGCAAACCGTGTTAGTTTGACGTTTACCTTCTGGTCCCCGCACGCGACCCACTGATCTTCGGCGGCTTGGACCCCGACGACAAATAAAGCCACGAAAAACGCAAACAACAATCCTAATTTTAAAGCCAATGATTTTTTCATGCAACTCTCCTTTCCTTTATCAACTTCGCAACTGCTTTTCCGAATCAATCACGTCGCGGTTGATGGTCCTGATCAATTGAAGGATCTTGTCTTTCATCTCATCCGAAACCGGAGCCTCCATGACTTCCCGCAAGATTTGAATACTCATACGAAAATAACGGACCATCTCCCCTTCATCCGCGTCGCTGTACTGCAAAATCCGGTCGAAACTCTCATTCTTGAGCCAACCCTCCATGGCCGGCGCCAGATGAAAATAGCATCGCTTACTCTCGGGCGTTATTCCAAAACGCTTTTCGTTTCTTAAAACCGGACGAAAGATATTTTTGGTCGTCGCCTCAAGATTCCGGGTCGATCCGGTCAACGGTGGCTTAATAGCGCCCTTGCGCGGTTCAAACACGACGGCGAGACTCAATACCCCGAGCTCGATCAGACTGAGTTTTTCGAGCACCCCTTGCAGATAAAGCTCCGAGAGGATCAACTCATACCCATAAACCTTGGTCGCGAAATGCCCCTTTTCCGTCAATTTATTTTTGCGGATATACCCCTGATCTTTGAGGAACCGCACCTTGGTCTTCAATTGATCCACCGCCCGGACACGGTCTTCTTTCCGTCGCTGATAATGATGAAAAGACCGCGGATAGATTTCATAAAGCTCTTCGCCGTACTGCAAATACAAATTCAAAAGTGTCGCGTAAGACGCGTTGAAATGCGAAAGGACTTTTTCCGGCTGGCTGTAAATGATTTTGTGGACTTCGGGTGCTGTCATGTAATGTGGATTGATCCGGCAAAAAACAAACCCTTCGGTGTCAATGGACCGACGGCCGGCGCGGCCGGCCATCTGATAAAAATCGCGGGTCTTCAAGATGCCAAAAGAGATCCCGTAAAATTTACGCAGTTCATCAAAAATGACACTCCTCGCCGGCATATTGATCCCTAAGGCAAAGGTCTCGGTCGTGAAAATCACCTTGATCAAACGGCTGGTAAAGAGCCGCTCCACAACTTCCTTTAGCGTCGGGAGCATCCCCGCGTGATGATAAGCAATGCCGCGCTCAATGAAAGGACGTAAACGATAAGCACTGGGTTCATCCTGCAAATCAAAACGTTCCAGAAAGTGGTCATACAAATCACAAACTTTCTTGCGCTCGTCTTCATTAAAAAAATCGAATTTGATGGCCTCTTGTGCCAACTGTTCCGTCCGCCGACGGCTGAAAACAAAATAAATGCAGGGCAAGAGGTCCTCTTCATCGAGATGTTCAATGATCCCCAAAGGCGGGCTTGCCTTAGCCCGCACCGACTGAGGAAAACGGCCGTCATAATAGCGACGCGTCTCCGAATGTTGAAAACCGGTCTTACGAAGTTTTTCATAACTGTCAAAAATCTGTCCTTGGCATTGATAATAAAAATGCAGCGGCACCGGCCGGTTATTCTCGACGATGACTTTGATTTCTTTGTGATGAATAATGCTCAGCCATCCGGCCAGCTCGTTGATGTTGGGGATGGTCGCCGAGAGACCTAAAAGATTCATGTGGCTCGGAAGAAAAATGAGCGACTCCTCCCACACCGTTCCCCGTTCCCAGTCATCCAAATAATGGATCTCATCAAAAATGATCCAGGAATACCCTTCCAAAGAACGCGGCTCTTCAAGGATCTTATTTCGAAAGATCTCCGTCGTCATGATGAGTGTAGGGGCCTGCGCGTTTAAGCTGATGTCCCCGGTCAGGATCCCGACCTGATCAGGAAACTGCTCGTGAAAATCCCGAAATTTTTGATTAGACAGGGCCTTGATCGGTGCGGTGTAAATCACCTTCTCTCCTTTTCGCATGCACTCTTGGATCACATGCTCAGCGATGACCGTCTTACCGGCGCCCGTCGGTGCCGAGACAATAACCGAATGCCCCTGATTGATCGCGTCGATCGCTTGAATTTGAAAAGGATCATAAATCATTAGTGAACCTCATTGCTTCGTATTTCGTGTGGATTGGCAGGACAAAAAACAGGCACTTCAACAAAGTGCCTGCTGTTATAAAAAAATTTGGAGGCAAACTTAAATTGATTACTTGCTCGTCTTGCGGGCCTTGCCCAGAATAGCCTTCTCCGCCTGCAGCCAATCTTCCAAAGCGCTGCCGTTCTTTTGCCCTCGCTGTTGAAAAATCTCGTATGCTTTTTTTTCAATGGCTTTTTGCAGTTCAAGTGGATTCTGGGGAGCGGCATCGGTTGGAATGGCTGTTCGCCCAGAAACACGATTCCTTAAACTTCTTAATTTTTCCTGAATCATTGTTGTCCTTCCTTTCTAAAAGGTTTGGCTTTTTCTCAACCCTGTTCGATCTGCTTTATCATGCCACTAAAATCCTTTTCTGTAAATTTTAAAATGCGCAAAATTTTTTGTGATCCCATAATCCTCCCCAAAAACCCTAAAACCGAACTTTTGTTATGGGGTGCTCTTGGGGTGACGAATTCTAAATCTAAACATCAGCGGATTATTTTAAACTAACCAATTGCGGTTAACTCGCTATTTCATCTAAGACAGCAATTTCAATTTCTGTAACATTTTTTAAATTTCTGTCATTGGTAATAAAAACCTCTGCGCCATTCAATATCCCCGTAGCTATCTGTATAGCATCAGGTGTTTTTATCTTAAAACCATTTCCATAATACTTTGCCCGTAATTCAGCTGCTTTCTCTGCCACCAGATCATCAAGAGGATATAACCGTAAAGATGAACTGCTTAGCATAAAATCCTTATATTTCAAAGCAATGTCTCTGGCACTTTCCTTAATCGGCTTTACTAAAACTTCCAAAAGCGACAGATAGGATGAAACATCAAAGATATTCCCACCGGATATCGCAGAAAAAAAGCTTTTCGACCTTTGATATATATTTTGGGTCTTCATCAATAAAATATATGAAAGGTGAGGAATCTAGACAAACACAGCGATATTTTCTAAAATCGACCATTCTTATTCCCACCCCTCACGAAGTTTATTAATGTAGTCCTGGCCGTCCACTCCCTGCCACAGGCTTTTACCCAAGCCTCTAAGTTTAAGCAAACTGTCGCGGCCATTTTCTCCACGAGCAATAATCACAGATGTCGACCCAGTCCCAGTAGGAGAAACATCAATCTTAAGCAGATGATTTACATCAGATACCACATCTTCCATCTGAATATATTCGTACGGCGCCCTTAAAAGAGTGAGTGTATTCATTTATTTTTCCTCCTCAAATAAATCTCTGGATTTTTGCGTTATGCTATTTTCAAACGCTGATTCGATGTTCTCGTGAGCCTCAACAATGTATTTATCAATATTATCGAAAGATAATGCTTGTGGTGCAGAAAATATGTCATATAAATCAAGCATTTCAGCGGATACCTCTGGAGATTCTGCCGGGGCTGTACCGAAAGTAATAATTAACTGATGTCCTTTACGTTTCGGCGGTATTTCTACTCGCATCATGAATTTTCCAAGTGTCGCTCCTAAACTTTTCGGTACTTCAGGATATAAATTAAAATAATCTTCTAAATTAAAAGAATGTTGTGGGATGACGACATGATTACCTTATTCCAATTTGTTTTATCCCAGATGGCTGAGCTAATTCGTAGTACAATTTGAGCATCTTGGAGATAACAGGTTTCCAGTCTTCAAATCTCGGATAAGGCCGCAATTGATTAACGACAACCAAATCTTTTTCAATCTACAGAAGCTGAGAACCGTCTGGCTTCAAAAATTGAATCCTTTTTCCTCGCATTACATGAGATTTTTGTACTTCAGAGGAAATACTTACCTCAACTCCGATTTGATCGAGCTCTTTCTTAATAGGGTAATCTTGTTTGATTTTATCAAAAAACATTCCTGGAATAGTGCTGTCCCATTTAGAACCGCTAAAAAAAAATTCACAAAGTGCTTCAACGACAGGCGGATTTTTATATTTTTTTCTCATTGGTCTTCTTCCGTAAAACTTTTATTAATTATATACTATCCCAGGGCTGTCCCAACGTTTTTAAATCATTTTTTGTAAATGTTTGATTTTCATATGTTACCAACAAAAAACCGTTTAATCGATTTGAATTCAATTGCGTGTTATTTTGACGTTCCTACTA
>JAHFFT010000013.1:49697-54595 GCA_023247795.1 Candidatus Omnitrophota bacterium | reverse complement strand
CATGACCGGAATATGAAAGGAATGATTTTGTGGGTAAAAGTAATTTTTTTCCATATGCTTTATCATATTATAAAAAAGGTCTTTGAGCAATGATAATTCTTTAAAAATGTGGAAATGAATTCTCGAGAAGGATTTGCTTTTTTGTTGGCTTTATACTAGAATACAACAAATTTTAGAAATTGCAATGGAAACTAACTTTTATCACCAACTTACAGAAAAAGCCCTTTCCGATCCCGCATGGTTTGGTGAAGATTTGTGTCGTAATATTCTGCAGGATAAAGAGATAGAGCTTTTATCGCTAGTTCACGCGGCTTACCAGTTGCGTAAGCAGTTTTTTGGACGTGAGGTCATGGTGCATGTTATTAACAATGCCCAGAACGGATTCTGCCCCGAGGACTGTCACTATTGCGCCCAGGCCAAGACTTCAAAAGCCAATATAGAGGAGTATCCACTTAAGCCCGATCAGGAGATTTTAGCTGAGGCAAAAAGGGCGTATGAGAGCGGGGCCTATCGCTACTGCATGGTTTTTGCTGGAAGGGGCCCGTCACAAAAACGTGTGGAAAAACTCGCGCAACTTATTCAAAAAATCAAACAAGAGTTTCCGATCGAAATTTGCATTTCCGCCGGGTTATTAGATGCTCCTAAGGCGAAAATTCTTAAAGAGGCTGGGCTGGACCGGCTTAATCACAATTTGAATACCTCCGAAGACCATTATCCGAAGATTTGTACAACGCATACTTATCAAGATCGGATGAACACCTTGGTTGCTGCTAAACAGGCTGGTCTGCAATTGTGTTCTGGTGTTATCGTTGGAATGGGGGAAAGTGTTGGCGATCTGCTCGACGTTGCCTTCCGTTTGCGGAAGATGAATGTTGAGTCGATCCCGGTCAATTTTTTAGTGCCCATTGAAGGAAGCGCTTTACAAAATGAGTCGGAAATGACTCCGGAGTTTTGTCTGCGGGTTTTATGTTTATTTCGTTTCCTTAGTCCAAAAGCGGAAATCCGGGTCGCGGCTGGTCGAGAACTGCGCTTGAGAGATTTGGAAGTCCTGGCCTTGTATCCGGCCAATTCTTTATTTTTAGAAGGGTATCTTAACACCAGGGGCGCAAAAACATCGGCCACACTTCGTATGATTCAAGACGCGGGGTTCAGCGTTAAGTCGAATTATGATCTTTCTGAATTATTGAAACCGGAAGCTAAAAAACCTGGTCAGCAAGGGTCCCGTTCAAATCTAAAAAGTTTAGAAGAACTTCGCCCTTATTTGCTCACCCCACAATGAGTCCGCGTATCTTTATGGCGGGCTTATTGATATAAAAAATTCCTGCTTACCTATTGCCAAAATATTGCAGCGTGATATAGTAATTTTCTGTCAATTATTTTAAAGGAATAGGAATCGATGCCAACCATTCAAAAAAATATCTCTCGGTTTGAATTGCTCATGGACGCCGGGTTTGGCGCCCAGAAGGCAGGTGATATCCTTATTTCCGCTTTCGCGAAAGCAGGAAAATACGTCTACATCGAACCTTTGATCCCGGCTGAAATTAGCCCGCCGCCGCGCACGCGTCCGGCGCTGTCCGGGGTTATCATCCGGGTCGCGGATTTTGATATCACCAATATCGGTAATGATACCCATGTCATGTTGGCCTCGCACGAAGTGGTTTTGGGCCGGCGTCTCGACGATAATGAGACCAATCCCGAGGCGATCGTGCTTTTGGATATGGGGGATAAAAAGGATAATGAAGAATCTTACGAACAGCTTTTGAAGCGGGTCGCTAAAATGGGCTTGCAGGTCATCCCCTTTAACATCGATGAGAAAGCCCAATTTTTGATCAAGGCTATGTCCGGAAAAGGAACGAATATGTATTATCTCGGCATGTTAACCCATCTTTACAACATGTCGAAAGAGACTTTGATTAAAGAAATCCGACACACATTTAAAAAGTTGAAGGAAGAAATTTTGGTTAAGAACATCCAAGTTTTTGAATTTGGTTATCAATTTGCCGCAGAACATATTCCGCTTTCGATTGAAGTTCCTGGTAAACCGCATGGGCAGGAACAGATCCTGATTGATGGGAATACCTCACTCAGCATGGGGATCATCGACGCTGGGATCAAACTGTACAGTGGATATCCGATCACGCCAGCTTCGAGTATCATGCATACGTTGGCCAAAGAATTTCCTGCTTACGGTGGGATTGTCCATCAGGCGGAAGATGAGATCGCGGCCATCGGCACCGCGATTGGTTCTTATTTTGGCGGGGTGCCGGCGATTACCGCAACTTCTGGACCCGGGTTGTCTTTGAAACAAGAATTCATTGGTTACGCGGCGTCGGCGGAAATCCCGGTCATCATCATTGACGCGCAGCGATCCGGTCCTTCAACGGGGATGCCCACGAAAACTGAGCAAAGCGATTTGCCAGCGGTGATTTTTGGTTCTCATGGGGATAACACCAAGGTCGTGATCAGTGTATCCAATGTCATTGACTGTTTTTACGCGCCGACGATGGCCCGATACATCGCTGAAAAATTAAGATTGCCGGTTTTTATTATGACCGACTTTTTGACGGCCAACAGTTATAAAGTGATTGATAAGCCGCAGATCAACGAGATTGACGATATCAACGCGATTCCTGATTTTGTTTTCGAACGCTTCCGTATCAAACGTCTGCCGGATCATATTGAGATGGTTCGCAATTCGCAATCGATCCCCGGGACCGAGGGCGGGATGCGAAGGGTCACTGGATTGAACACGGACCAAACCGGATCGGTCAATTATTTTGCCGGCAGCAATCAACGCTCGCATGAAGTCAGAAATGAAAAGGTCCATCATGTCCGTCGAGCTTTAACCGTGCCGGAGATGTTCGGCCCTAGCGAAGGCGATGTTTTGGCCATAAGCTGGGGAAGTACTCGCGGGGCGCTCGAAGAGGCGATCATCAATTGCCGAAAGGAAGGGATCAAAGCCTCAGGCATGCATTTACGTATTGTTTATCCGCTGCCGCTCATGTTCAAAGAAATTTTTGCGAAATTCAAAAAGGTCGTCACGGTTGAACTCGCTTACGGCGATTCATTGAAGCCGGCGCCTTTGATGATGTTGCTAAGATCAGAAACATTGGTTGATGTTCGTTCGTTGATCTGTCGCGCGACTGGCCGGCCGATCCGACCGAAAACCATTAAAGAGAAAATTCAGGAGTTGCTGCGATGAACGTACAAACTGTGAACCCCGAACAAAAATTAACGATCAAAGATTTGCATACGGAAAATCCGCGTTGGTGCATCGGCTGCGGTGATTTTGGAATTGTCATGGCCTTGAAGCGTTTTATGATCGACGATACTTTAAATCCCAAAGATACCGTCAACGTTTCTGGCATCGGCTGTTCCGGGCGGGCTCCAAATTATGTTAACACCTATGGTCTTCATGGGATCCATGGCCGACCGATTCCGATATCATTAGGTTTGGTTTTAGTTCGTCCGGATTTGAATGTTTTTGTTCATTCCGGCGACGGGGACGCGTTGAGCATTGGCGGTAACCATTTGATCCACGGGATCAATAAAAATTTTAACTGCGTTTTTTTGTTATACGATAATGAGCTTTACGCCTTGACCAAGAGTCAGACTTCACCAACGACGAGAAAGGGGCACGCCACCAACACGCAGCCATCGGGCAGCTATCTGGATCCTTTGAACGCGATCCGTTTGGTGCTGGGGATTGGGGCCTCCTTTGTCGCCAGCAGTGCTGATTGGATGCCGGATCATTTGGGTCAGGTTCTAGACGCGGCCTTTAAGCATAAAGGATTTTCTTTTGTCCATATTTCACAGCGCTGTCCGCATTTTGATCCAAACAATTTTGATCATAAAAGCACGTCGTGGTTTTCGTTTTTGACGCATGAGAAGGGCATTCCAGTTGATAAACGCCTGGCAGACAAGGTTGAAGTGGTCCAACATGATCCATCGAACGCGGAAGCGGCTTTTAAGATTGCCAACAGTTCCCGTGTCCATTTTGGTCTCTATTATCATGATCCCAAAAAGCCCTGTTATGATCAAATTCTGCGCGATTTGATAACGAAAACCGAGCAGAAATCCCGCAAAGACATGTTCGCTAAGTTTCGAATTTAAATTGGTGAGCGAATAATCCAGCCATGCCAGAAAAAGTGATCATCATTGGTTCCGGTCCAGCGGCGCACACCGCAGCGATTTATACCGGACGGGCCAAACTCATCCCATTGGTTTTTGAGGGGATGATGGCCGCGGGCGTTGCTGCCGGGGGACAGCTCACAACCACGACGGAAGTTGAAAATTATCCAGGATTTCCAGAAGGGATATCAGGGCCAGAGCTCATGGAAAAAATGCGGGCACAATCGATCAAATGCGGGGCACGGATCAAAACTCAAACCGTGACCCAAGTGGATTTGAAGAGACGACCATTTCAAGTTAAGGTTGATTCTGAAATTATCGAAGCTGAGAGTTTGATCATTGCGACCGGCGCCACGGCCAAACGGATGAATATCCCTGGCGAAGAAAAATTGTGGCAGAAAGGGATTTCCGCCTGCGCGGTTTGCGACGGGGCGCTGCCGATTTTTCGCAATAAGGTTCTGGTTGTGGTCGGGGGAGGCGATTCCGCCGTAGAGGAAGCGACATTTTTGACCAAATATGCCAGTAAGGTTTATGTTTTGGTCCGACGAGATGTTTTGCGCGCTTCCAAAATCATGCAGGATCGGATTTTCGCGAATAAAAAAATTGAAATTTTGTGGATGACCGTACCCGTTCAAGCCATCGGCGATAAGAAGCTCGAAGGGGTCAAAGTCAAAAATACCGTGAAGAACAAAGAATATGTGCTTGAAGCCAATGGATTGTTTTATGCCATCGGCCACCTTCCCAACACCGCGTTTGTGAGCAATCAG
>JAHFFT010000013.1:41934-49597 GCA_023247795.1 Candidatus Omnitrophota bacterium | reverse complement strand
TGTCCGCAAATTAAAAAAGCCCATGGCATTGATTTGGCCGAGAACATGCTCGCCATCGCACAGAAGAAGACCCAGAGTCGAGAGCTAATGATTCCAGTTGAATTTAAGATAGCCGATGCTCAAGAATTACCGTTCACTGATCAAAGCATGGATGTGGTCACGATGGCCTTTGGCATCCGTAACGTTGAAAATCCAATTTTGGTACTTAAAGAAATTTATCGGGTTTTAAAACCAGAGGGGAAAGCGATGATTTTAGAGTTCTCTTTGCCTTCGAATTTTTTGTTAAAAGTTCTGGATGTGGTGTATTTGCGTTCGGTTGTTCCTTTACTGGGTGGGTTGGTTTCTGGGAATTTTGCTGCCTACCGCTACTTGAACAAGACAATTGAAAAGTTTCCTTACGGTGAACGTTTTTGTCGGATGTTAGAACAGGTTGGTCTGAAAGATGCCCGAGCGATTCCGTTATTTGGTGGGGTTGCTAGCATTTATTTGGCCGAAAAGGTTTAAGAATATGTTTACTTGGCTTCAAAAAAAACCGGTAAAAACTTTAAGTCTGCGTGAGGGGATTGAAAGCTTAAAGCAGAAGTTGTTAGTGCTGCTCAATAGCGTTGATCAAACAAAAAATTTTCATCGATTAGACGTTGCTATCGAATCAGTCGATTTCATTGCCTTTTTAAACCAGCAGAATTGCCAACAGAAATTTTATTGGGCCGACCGTCGAGGAAAATTTCAAATTGCCGGTGTCGGGGCCGCAGATCATCTGCTAGTCAAACCTGATGACATAAAGAATGTTTGGGGACTGCTTAAAGAACGAATGGGAAGAGATCAGGTTTCATATTTCGGCGGCTGGGCCTTTGACGAGCAGAATTTTGGTCAGAATATCAATGAGAAGTGGCGAAATTTTGGGGCCGCGCAATTTGTTTTACCTGCATTTGCGGTCTGGCAACAGAATCAAAAGACTTTTTTATCTTGGAATTTAAGCAGGGAAGATTTGGAGTTAGGTTCGGGAAAGCTATTTGTTCAACTTGAATCTTTGAATTGGACAAGTGAACCGAATCAAGATGAGCTCCCCGTTATCAAAGATCGACGGCAAGCCCCATCTTATGAGCAGTGGCAGCAATGGGTCCAGTCGGAGCTAGCACGAATTGAAGAAAATACGGGTTTTAAAAAAATCGTCTTAGCAAGAGAAATCGAATTGACATTTGCCGAGCAGCCGAATCCGTGGGTTATTTTACAAAAGTTGAAAGCCGCAACACAAAGCTGTTACCTATTTGCCTTTCAGCCGGCTGTTGGAGAGGTTTTTTTAGGAGCTAGTCCGGAACGGCTGTATTTGCGCAGTGGTGAAAATATCGAAACTGAGGCCTTGGCCGGGACGCAATCACGCGGGAAAGAAGTATTTCAAGATCAAGTGCAAATGCTTTTATTGCGGGAATCAAAAAAGGATAATTTGGAACATCAATATGTTGTTGACATGATCGAACGTAAACTCAAATCTTTTTGCGAAGAGATCAAAAGTCAGGAGAAACCAGAAATTTTGTCTCTGCGTTCAAGTCATCATTTTTTGACGCGTTTCCAAGGGAGATTGAAGCCGGACGTTTCCGACGAGGAATTATTTACGAATCTCCATCCTACTCCCGCGGTCGCTGGTGAGCCAACGGAACAGGCCAAGGAAAGGATTAGTCGTGTTGAGACCTTTCAGCGAGGGTGGTACTGCGGTCCGATCGGTTATTTGAGCCATGACAAAATTGAATTGGCGGTGGCGATCAGGTGTGGCCTTTTGCAAAAGGAAAACTTAAGTCTCTTTGCCGGTGCAGGAATTGTTAAAGGTTCGGTTGCCAAAGAAGAATGGCAAGAGACCGAACATAAATTGAAAAATTTTTTAAATGTGATTGATCCGACCTATGTCATTGAATAATGCGGCCAACATCAATTATCTTTGGGCAAATCTTCTGATTGAAGAGCTTGTTCGAAACGGGGTCGAATATTTTTGTTGCGCTCCGGGATCGCGAAGCGCTCCGTTAGCTGTTGCCGTGGCTGAAAATAAAAGGGCGAAATCCTTTGTCCATTTTGATGAGCGGGGACTGGCGTTTCACGCGTTGGGGTATATTTGCGCGACTCGAAAACCAGCGGTGCTCATTTGCACTTCTGGGACGGCGGTGGCGAATTTTTTACCGGCGGTGATTGAGGCCTCGAAAAAAAAGATTCCTTTGATTGTTCTCAGCGCTGATCGGCCGCCCGAATTGCGTCAAACCGGGGCCATGCAGACCATCGATCAGGTCAATATTTTTGGTGCATATGTTCGTTGGCAGACGGATTTGCCTTGTCCGACAGAAGCAATCAAACCGCAATTTGTTTTAACGACCGTTGATCAGGCGGTGTTTCGTTGCAAAGGAGAACTCCCCGGCCCCGTGCACATCAATTGCATGTTCCGTGAGCCTTTGGCAGCAACACCTAAGAAAATATCTAAAGAATATTTGCAATCACTCAAAAGTTGGGTAGAAACGAAGAGCCCGTTCACCATTTATACTCACGCCAAACCAACATTCGTTGACGATGATCTGAAGCAATCAATAGAGTTGATTAAAAAAATTAAAAATGGCCTGATTGTTGTTGGCAAAACCAACAGGGAAGAGAGCGACGATATTTTGAAATTGGCCAAACGTCTGGGCTGGCCGATTTTTCCTGATGTAAGCAGTTCTCTTCGGTGGGGCAATCAACACGACAGCATCATTCCTTATTATGAAAAAGTCTTAAAATCTAAAATGTGTCTTAAGGGTTTCAAGAGCGACGGTATTTTGCATCTGGGGGGACGGATGACGTCGAAGGCTTTTTATGATTTTATCGAAGAGCAGAAGATTGAACATTACCTCATGGTGCTGAACCATCCTTTACGCAATGATCCAACTCATCAGGTAAGTCTGCGTGTACAAGGCCCGGTTGGTGAGTATTGTCGTGCGCTTAAAAGTTTTTTGCCAAAATATTCGAGTCGTGTGCCGCTCAAGTTGTGTCAGGATTTATCACAGCAGATTCATGAACAGTTTGATCTAGAGTTTTCAAAAATGAAAGAAATCAGCGAGCCACTCATCGTCTGGGTGGTTTCACAAAATATTGCGAAGGATCACGGGTTGTTTTTAGGGAATAGCATGCCGGTACGTTATTTTGACAGTTTTACAAGTAAAGACGCGAATTCGATTTTTGTACAGGGCAACCGCGGGGCAAGTGGGATCGATGGGAATATCGCCTCCGCAGTCGGATTTGCCGAAGGATTAAAACAGCCAGTGACCGCCGTTCTCGGTGATTTGGCTGTCTTACATGATCTTAATTCACTGGCCATTCTGAAGAAATCACGACAGCCAATTGTCCTTATCGTTGTTAATAACAACGGTGGCCGGATATTTTCACGATTGCCCATTGCCCAAACCGCGCCGCAATTTGAAAAATTTTTTACCACTCCGCATGGGTTTGATTTCAAATATGCGGCAAAGATGTTTGATATAGAGTATTTACGACCGGAAACAAAAAAGGAGTTCCTTGATGTCTATAAAAAGGCAGAAAAAAGTAAAAATTCCCAAATGATTGAGCTGCAAATACAAAATTGAGCAATGCCTTGATTATTTTACTGTTTCGTTTTAAGCATAAAAAGAATTATTGATTTTTAAAAATTTGCAGCTAATGTGTTAGCTATGATGAATGGATATCCAAAAATATTAGATCTTGGTTGCGGTGTGAATAAGACACCTCGCGCGGTTGGAATGGATATTGACCCTAATAGCAACGCTGAGATTATTCATGATTTCAATGCCTATCCTTACCCTATCGAAGATAATTCGTTTGACCGGGTCATGGCTAAACATATCATTGAACATTTGAACGACCCGCAAAGCTTTATTTTTGAAATTTACCGTATTCTTAAACCCAATGGGACAGCCTTTATTGAGACCCCACATTTTTCATCTTATGTGGCGTATTCTGAACCGCAGCATAAACTATTTTACTCTTATTTTTTACTTTATAATATGGTTAATAAAACAAAATTCGAAACTGTTAAGCAAGAAATTACGTTTTATAAATTTTATCGTTTACTAGGCATCAAATGGCTGGCAAACAAGCACCCTCGGACGTATGAACGTTTTTGGACGTTCCTGTTTCCCGCAGAAAACGTTACGATCAAATTGAGAAAAAAATAATAGAGTTGATTATTTAGACGCGCCAGTTCCAACAGGGTTTGCTTTTCCTTGGGGTGAGACAAGATGAAAACTAACTCGAAGCCCGTTCCTCTGGTCATGGTTCTAATCGTTGGCCCCGCCTTTGTTGCGGGAGGTTTAGCTGTTATTATTTATGAATTTCAATTTTTTAATTTGTCGAATTTTTACAAACCGACACAAGATTGGATTTTGATAGCTAATGGGGTGTTCCTTTTTTGTATGGGAGCATGTTTATTGCTTGTACGTTTTTTTAAAAAATTGGCAATCCCTTTCGGAATTATAGCAGCATTGTCTTTTGTATGTGTGTTCAATTGGATTGCTTTTGGTCCGGGTGAGCGTCATTTTAAGAGTTCAAGTACTTTCCATAAAAAGAGTGCTATATCGGAAATTGAAGGAAGAATTGCATTTGGAATATTTGCTGGTGCAATGGATTTGATTATCATTTATTCGGTGGTGCTAGGACCGATGATCAAGACTTGGAAGAAATGAAATGATTGGGAGTATATACAACTAATCAACTATGGCAATCATCAGTTTGCAAGAAATCACGTTGGCCTTTGGCGGCCCATTGTTATTTGACCGTCTGAGCCTGCAATTGGAAAGTGGTGAGCGGGTTGCTCTGCTTGGACGCAACGGTGTCGGTAAAACAACGTTGATGAAGGTTATCTCAGGCCAATTGAAGCCGGATGACGGCAAGGTGAGTTTTGCGAAAGGCGTTCAGGTCGCGTATTTGCCGCAAGAAATTCCTGGTAATATGACAGGAAATATTTCTGATATTGTCCTTTCTGGGTTAGGTGAACTGGCAAAGCTGGTCAGCGACTATCATCATGTCAGTCATCAACTAGAAACCGAACATACACAAAAATTGCTAGATGAATTTGATCGCCTGCAAACCGAGATGAATCGCAACAATGGCTGGGAGATTGATCGACAAGTCGAAAACGTTTTATCGCATATGAAGCTCGATGGACAGGCGGAGTTTCAGCTTTTATCCGGCGGACAGAAAAGAAGAACGCTTTTGGCCAAGGCCTTGGTTTCAAACCCGCAAATCCTTATGCTTGATGAGCCGACCAATCATTTGGACATTGACTCGATCAATTGGTTGGAAAATTTTTTACAGAGTTATCCGGGGACAATTTTCTTTGTAACGCATGACCGGATGTTCATGACCCATTTGGCAACAAAGATTGTTGAGTTGGATCGTGGAAAATTTTTTAGTTGGACCTGTGATTACAAAACTTTTTTAGAAAGAAAGCAAAGGGCGTTAGAAATTGAAGCCGCACAGCAAATAGAATTTGATAAAAAACTTGCTGATGAAGAAGTTTGGATTCGAAAGGGTGTCAAGGCACGGCGGACCCGCAATGAAGGACGTGTTAAGGCGCTGTTGAAAATGCGTGAAGAAAAAAAGGCGCAGCGGCAGTTGATTGGTAAGGCCCGCATGAATCTGCAAGAAGCGGATTTTTCCGGACAACTTGTCTGTAAGGCGACCCATTTGCGGCATGGTTATGGCGACAAAATTTTGATTAAAGATTTTTCAACATTGATCATGCGTGGGGATAAAATCGGTGTTATCGGCGCTAATGGTAGCGGTAAGACGACACTGCTGCGAATCCTTTTAGGGAAGCTTGTCCCCCAAGAAGGAACGATCCAATTGGGAACAAATTTGCAAGTGGCTTATTATGATCAGCTCCGAGAGCAATTGGACGGAGAACGGTCGGTGCTTGAGAACGTGACCGAGGGAACGAGTGATCAGGTCATCATCAATGGACGGCCGCGTCATGTTATCGGGTATCTGAAAGATTTTCTTTTTTCTCCGGAGCGGGCCAGGACACCGGTCAAAGTGCTTTCCGGAGGAGAGCGTAATCGTCTTTGTTTAGCGCGGCTTTTTACCAAGCCGTCGAATTTATTGATCATGGATGAGCCCACCAATGATTTGGATGTGGAAACCCTGGAGCTTTTGGAAGATTTGCTCGTCGAGTATTCTGGAACGCTGTTGTTGGTCAGCCATGATAGGGAGTTTCTTAATAACGTGGTTACGTCCACGATTGTTTTAGAAGAAGAGGGTGAGATTGGCGAATATCCGGGCGGATACGATGATTGGCTGGCTCAGCGCAAATTGAAAACAGATATTGTTGTACCTGAAGAGTCTCCTGAAAAGAAACTTTTAGAACCTAAAAAGGAACAGGTTGGGCGAAAACGGTCCTTCAAAGAACAAGAAGAATTGTCCACTCTTCCGAGTAAGGTTGAAAAATTGGAGGTCATTCGCGATGAGATTTATACGCTTTTATCTGACACTGCGTTTTATCAACGGGACCCCAAAGATATCAGCCAAACCAAGACAAAATTAGAAGCAACGGAAAGTGCGCTTCTTGAAATTTATGAACGTTGGGAATATTTGGAAGCTTTGGGCTAGGCCGATTATGGAAACCATTGACTTTGTGAAATTAAGACAACAGTTGGATGAGGCGGTCACTTACGCGGATTTTGTCGCGGCCAGATGCTTGGCCGATGAGGGATTGATGAACGCCCAATACCAGGAAAATTTGAACGAGATCATGTATTTTCGAGCTCAAAGGGAAATCATCGATGAGAATTATAAAGAGGCGATCAAATATTTGGGGCTCGCGATAAAATACAATCCTTCTGATGGGGCGTCTTATAACGATCGCGCTTTATGCGTCTTTGAATCCACTGGAAATGAAGATCAGGCTCTGGCTGATTTTGATAAAGGGATAGCGGTTGAACCAGATTATGCGACGATTCATCATAATAAAGGCTGGCTTTTGAACAAACTTGGCCGTCAGGAGGAAGCGATTTTGTGTTTTAATAAGACCCTTGAACTTGAACCAGGCCGTGCCGTGACCTATGAAAATTTGGCTGATGTTTATCTCAACCTCGGTGTCAAGCAAGAGGCCATCAAGGCGTTTCAAAATGCATTGAAGTATCTGAACCGCAACTATACTGAAATTAAAGAACAGATTGAGGATAAGCTTAATGTTCTATTATCTGAATAAAAATTTTTATCAGTTATCAGCAATGGAAAGGGAGGAGAGTCAAATGGATGAAGAAATCGTTGAATACATGGAAAAATTTATTTGGGATATTGAAGCGCAGACAAAATTTAAGCAATTGATGGAAAGGATCCCACCGGTGATGCAAGGAATGGCTGGGAATGCTGTGCTGAAAGTGGTCGGTCGGATTTTGGAAAAGGATGGCAAAACAGAAGTTAACGAAAAAGTTTTGGTGGATGCTTTTTTTACAGCGACACCGTTTGGCTTTCATGGTCCTATGAAAGCTGATATGGCTAAGATTGGTATCAATTACACCCAATACGGCCATCCGCAATAAAATGGGAATGAATTTCGGGAAAATTAAAGAGCCCAAGGTCAAAAATTTCGTCACAGTCGAAAAAGCTGAATACCACGCCGAGATTTTAGCAAACCGTATCCGTAAGCGATTTT
>JAHFFT010000013.1:0-41834 GCA_023247795.1 Candidatus Omnitrophota bacterium | reverse complement strand
AATACAATCATCCAATCCGATGCTGGTAAATATTTGGATCAAGCCGCCCGCGATGGCCGGCGATTCACCTTGGCCATGATTGATCCGCCGTCGTTTTTTCAGGATGTGAGTAAGAAGAAATCTTTTGACATCAATCAAGATCATTCTGATCTCATTCGCAGGGCTTTGAAGCTGATGGTCCCTGGATCATTGGTATTTTTTTCAACAAATCATCAGCGTTTTGTGCCACGTCTGCAAGGGCTCCCCGTCAAGGACTTAAAGGAGATCACACCAGCTACGATCCCTGAAGATTATCGCAATCGTACGATCCATCGCTGTTGGCAGATGACGGCTTAAGTAGTAGAATGGATGTGGTCATGATAAAAATACAAAAACGATTATTTCAAAAGGTCTTTCTGGCCGTGTTGTTCATTGGCATGATGGTCAATTGTGGGTATGCTGCTCCCACAGAACTTTCCGTCGAAGAAATCGTCAAAGAATATGCTGATGGGATTGTTTTAGTCGCCACCCATGGCCCGCGAAAAACCAACACCCTCGGCAGTGGCTTTATCATCAATAAGGAAGGTGATATCGTTACCAATTATCATATTGTGCAGTCTGCCTTAAGAATTGCGGTCAAACTCAAAGACGGCCGGACCTACGATGACGTCCCGTTGCTGCGTTATGATAAAAAGAAAGATATCGCGATTTTAAAAATCAATGCCAAAAATTTAACCACGGTAAAATTGGGGGACAGCGATGCGTTATCCATCGGCCAGCGGGTGGTTGCCATTGGGAATCCGTTAGGGCTAGAAACTACGGTTTCCGATGGATTGATCAGTTCGATCCGTCAGGTGGATAAAAATCTCAGCTTCTTACAAATCTCGACCCCGATTTCTCCTGGATCAAGCGGCGGCCCTTTATTCAATTTGAAGGGAGAGGTCATTGGAATAACTGTTGGAACTAATACCAACGGCCAAAATATCAATTTCGCGATTCCGATCAATTGCGGTCAGGCCCTCATCGCTTCAAAGAAGACGACGGCAAGGTACGCGCAATTGGCCAGTCCCGCTGGAGCGCAGAAAAAAGGTCATTATAAAGTCAAATCGGGCGATACGCTATTTTCATTGGCAAAAAAATATAACACTTCCGTTGATGTTTTGATGGAAATGAACAAGCTGTCCAATACGACACTGTTTTTGGGGCAAAAAATGAAGGTCCCAGAATTGAAATAAAAAGGATAAGGTCTGATGAATAAAGGGCGGATGGAGGCGTTCAGCGACGGGGTGATCGCGATCATCATCACCATCATGGTCTTGGAATTGCGGCCACCGCATACGCCTGAGCTAATCGGACTGCGTTCGTTGGTCCCAACTTTTTTGAGTTATATGATGAGTTTTGTCTATTTGGGAATTTATTGGAATAACCATCATCATCTGCTCAAAGCCGTGCAACAGGTGGATGGCCGTGTTTTATGGGCTAATTTACACCTTTTGTTTTGGCTTTCCTTGATTCCGTTTGCTACCGGTTGGATGGGGGAGAATGATTTCGCCGCTTGGCCTGTGGCCCTTTATGGCATTGTCTTATTGACGGCGGCTATCGCGTATTTCATTTTGACTAAGGCGCTCATTGCTTTACATGGACATAAATCAGTAATAGCAACCGCGCTTGGTGGTGATTTCAAAGGCAAGGTGTCCATAGTGATCTATCTTGCGGCAGTCCCGTTGACCTTTGTAAGCCCGGTGCTGTCATGTGGGCTCTACATTCTGGTCGCGATCATCTGGCTCGTCCCTGACCGTCGGATTGAAAAAAATCTGACGCGTTCCGGTTCTTAAAATTGATGGCTTTCCCCGCCGTCTTCAACAATCTACCCCAGCTAAGAAAGGAGTAGGTTAAATGCAAAAAGACACAAAAATGGCAATTTTTAAGGGTAAGAAAATCCGTAGGATTTTGTTCCAGAATGAATGGTGGTTTTCAGTTGTTGATGTGGTGGATGTGCTTACCGACAGTGTTGATGCAGGCGCGTACTGGAGGAAACTAAAGGAGAGGTTGAAGGCTGAAGGAAGCGAAGTCGTGACAAATTGTCACGGGTTGAAATTGCTTGCCCCGGATGGAAAGATGCGGGAAACCGACTGTGCCAATACTGAGGGGATGTTTCGCATTGTTCAATCCATTCCGTCACTAAAGGCCGAGCCCTTTAAACGTTGGCTTGCCAAGGTAGGTTACGAGCGGATTCAGGAAATAGAAAATCCGGAATTGGCAACTAAAAGAACTCGTATCCTTTATAAGTTGAAAGGTTATAGCGATGACTGGATCGAAAAGCGGGTTCGGGGTATTGCGATCCGAGAAGAATTGACCGAGGAATGGCAAAAGCGCGGAGCGCAAGAAGACAAAGACTATGAAATCCTTACCGCGGAGATATCGAAAGCGACTTTTGGCGTTACGCCTAGTGAATACAAGGATCTCAAAGGGTTGAAACGAGAAAATCTTCGTGACCATATGGGTGATTTTGAACTGATTTTTACCATGCTGGGTGAACGTTCCACTACGGAAATTCATCGCAATGAAGATTCACAAGGTGTTAAAAAGCTTAAAGCGGATTCACAAGACGGTGGAAATATCGCCGGGAATGCCAGGAAAGCCTTGGAAAAGCGGCTCAAACGCCCCATCGTTTCCAGTCATAATTATTTGAAGGAACCGGAATCCCGGGAAAAACTCAAATAACAAATAGGAATCCCCAACTTTATTGGAGCGCTATTTATAAAGCATTTTTTAAAAAACCATTGTTTTTTAAGTTAACTATGATACAGTGTCTCATATGCGATTAAACACCAAATCAGCGTTCCTCCAAGAAAGAATAAAATTTGAAAAACATCTGAGCCTGTCCGGTCTGCAAATAAGCCGGGCGCGCAAGATTGTTTTTAATGAGGCCATTCGAAACCACGGTCATTTCACGTCGGAAGAATTAGCAAAAATTTGTTTTAATAAAAATAAAATTTCAAGAGCGACGGTATATCGTGTTGTCAAAGATCTGTTGGAGTCGGGGGTCATAAGAGAAACGGCTTTCGGTGACAAGCACCACCATTATGAACACATTTATGATGAAAAACCGCATCATCACGCGCAATGTCTGCGGTGTCATGAGTTCATTGAGTTCCCGGATATGAAGGAAGATGAACGGTATCGACCATATTTAGAGAAACGTGGATTTAAAATCCTTGGTCATGAAATGCACTTTTATGGGATATGTGAAAAATGTCAGAATCAACAAAAAATGAAATAGCTCCCGCGGAGCAAAATTCTGGTTGGCGAAAAGCAACTAAAACACCGAGTTTGCCGGAGGTTTATTCGACGATCCGTGTGCCTGCCAATGCCAGTTTTTTTCGCAAGCTTCTTGCTTTCACCGGCCCTGGTTTGATGGTTGCTGTTGGATATATGGATCCTGGCAATTGGGCAACTGATTTGGCGGGTGGCGCGAAATTTGGTTATACATTACTGTCAGTCATTTTGATCTCGAATTTTATGGCGATTTTATTGCAACATTTGTCGTTGAAGCTAGGGATTGTGACGGGCAGGGATTTGGCCCAAGCTTGCCGAGACCATTTTTCAAAACCAACAGCCCTGTTTTTATGGGTATTGTGCGAAATCGCGATTGCTGCTTGCGATTTGGCGGAGGTCATTGGTTCGGCCATTGCCTTGAACCTTTTGTTTAAAATTCCTTTGGTCGTTGGTATTTTGATTACCGCTTGCGATGTGATGATCGTGCTCTTTCTGCAAAATAAAGGCTTTCGAATTTTAGAGTGCCTGGTGGCAAGTTTGATTGTGATCATCGGCGGATGTTTCGCTTATGAATTGGCAATATCAAACCCATCGGTGCCATTGATTTTCAAGAATCTTTTACCCAAACCAGGTATTGTTTTCAATCCGGAAATGCTCTATATCGCCATCGGAATTTTGGGTGCCACGGTCATGCCGCATAATCTTTATTTGCACTCCAGCATTGTTCAGACCCGCGCTTTTGAACGCAATGACACTGGGAAAGCCATGGCCATCCGTTTTGCAACGATCGATTCTACCGCGGCTTTGCTGTCAGCCTTTTTCATCAACGCGGCGATTTTGATTTTAAGTGCCGCGGCTTTTCACGGAACGATCCATGAAAATGTTGCAGACATTGGTGACGCTTATCAATTGTTGTCACCGGTTTTGGGCGTGCCGTTTGCCAGTCTTTTGTTTGCGGTGGCCTTGCTCGCCTCAGGGCAGAACTCAACACTGACGGGAACACTTGCTGGTCAGATTGTCATGGAAGGATTTTTGGAAATCCGTTTGCGCCCGTGGATGCGCAGAATGATCACTCGTTTGGTCGCGATTGTTCCGGCGGTCATTGTTGCCATCCTTTATGGAGAAAATGGCGTCGGCCAGCTCTTGATCTTAAGCCAGGTCATCCTTTCTTTGCAATTGAGCTTCGCGGTTGTTCCTTTAGTCTGGTTTACCAGCGAAAAAAGAAAAATGGGAAGGTTCGTCAATGCGTTCTGGCTAAAAGTTTTGGCTTGGTTGGTGACGGTGATCATCATTGTTCTGAACCTTTATTTGTTGTTGCAAACATTTGCTTCTTGGTTAAAATAGAATCGTATGTATAAACACATCTTAATCCCGCTTGACAACTCAACTTCCGACCACGCTATTTTGGACCACATCGCTCCTTTAGCCAAACAATTGAATGCACAATTGATCCTGGTGCATGTGGCCGAGGGCTTCGCGGCAAGATATCAGAACCAATTGAATCTGGAAGATTCTGAAGAAATCAAAGTCGATCGAGAATATCTTGATCGTTGCCAAAAGGACTTGATTAAAAAAGGCCTTAAAGTCAAAGTTTTTTTACTGACTGGCGAGCCGCCTGATCAAATCCTCAACATCGCTGAAAAGGAACAGGTGGATTTGATCGCGATGTCAACGCATGGCCACCGGTTTCCGCAAGACTTGATCCTGGGAAGCGTTGCTGAAAACATTCGGCACCGTACCAATATCCCAATCTTAATGATCCGCAATCCGCAATAAAGGCTTCTCAAAGAAGAATAATTTCACTGACTGGCCAGTGGCGCTGTCCATATGGTATAGTTTACTAAGTGCCGGTGATCGTTTATTTTGTGATCCACCCCTAATCAACAAACAGAAAAGTCGGTATGAAATTAAGCTTCAAATATCTGCTGTTATGCGTTTTTGGTTGTCTTTTATTCAATCCCTCTGCCTGGTCAAAAAGTGATCCCCGGGAATGGCTGCCGACATCTCTTTGGATTAAGTATTCGCATGAATACCCCTACGTATTTCTTGAAGATATGCAGGAAACCCGTCTTAATAAGGATTGGTCGGTTGACCAGACCATTCATTACCGAATCAAGGTTCAAAAAGAATCCGGCAAAGAAGTTGGAGAACAAAAAATTTATTACAATCAAAGCCAAGATGAATTTTTTGATCTGCAGGCGCACGTCGAGACCCCAGATGGCAAGATTTATTCGTACACCAGCATTCAAGATTTACCGGTTTATCAGGGATCTCCGCTTTATTCTGATCTGAAAGTCAAAGTGATCACCTTACCACAGGTTAATGTCGGCAGTATCATCGATGTGTCGGCAAAAGTAAAAACCAAAGAGGGTTTGATTAAGGGGCAGTATTCAGAAGTCGAGGAATATCCCGTGGAGCCACATCTTCATTATAAATCCACGTACATTTTTCCTAAGGACATGAATATCAAATTGAAAACCTCCGATGGGATGGTGCCTCCCAATGTTGAAGAAGATAAAACCGAGTTCAAATATACTTTTGAATATCATACCAGCGGGTCCTTAGACAATATCGAGCCTTTTTTGCCGCCCCAGTACAAAATATTAGGGGAAACGGTCTTTTCGTCAATGGACAGTTGGCAAATCATTGCTGATTGGTATCGCGGTTTGATTCAAAAAAATACAGCGAGTTCTCCTAAAATTTTGGAAAAAACAAAAGAGCTCATCAATGGGAAAACAACTGATAAAGAAAAGGCGTTGGCGATTTTAGAATTCTTGCAGGACAATATGCGCTACGTCTCGATGTCATTTGGCGACAACACGGTCGAGCCGCATCCAACCGACCAAATTTTTCAAGATCGTTATGGGGATTGCAAAGATTGGTCACTCTTAACAAAACAGATGTTGAATTTGGCGGGCATTCCCGCGTCCATTTGCCTTTACATGGATGAGTTTGGTGGTCAGCCATCGTTAACAGAGTTGCCGGATATTTCTTCGTTTGATCACGCCATGCTCGAAGTTTTGATTGATGGTAAAAAATATTTTGTTGATCCGCAATTAAAGAATTTTGACGTTGGTCAGTTTCCAAATGATTCTAATAATGCCAGCGTTCTAGTGATTGAAGACAATGGTTATCATTTTGATGTTATCCAGGCGGCAGTAGGCAATGATACCGTAAATAATATCCAGGTCGGGGTTATCCTTGATAGTCAAGGAAAAGCAAATTATCAGGTGAAAGCAAAATTGTCGTTAGAATTATCAAATACTTTACGTCAACTATGGGAAAATTGTCCTGAGTTGGAACGGCCCAACTTTCTTCAACATGTCATTGCGCCGTTTGTTAAAGGACAAGATGTTTCCGATCAAGAGATCAAGGGGTTTGATCAACGCTACGGGCCCGTGACCATCACTTTCAAAGTTGAAATCCCGTCTGCGTATCAGCTAACGAATGACCTGATGATTTTGAGTGAATCGATCGATCAATATTTTCCCGATCCATTTATGGAACCTGTTCGTCATTTTCCGATTTTTATGCCGTTTAACAACGCTACCCGAATCCAAATCAATTATAAAATCCCCAAGGGATTTGCTGTTGACGATCTTCCTCAAGAATTCCAATTGAGCAATGATATTTTTACTTTAACTAGGAAATTGGCGCAAAGGGAAGGAATTGTCTCGATTTTATACGTTTATCAAATGAAAAGAGGGGAGTTGTCGGTAAGCCAATATCCTCAAATCCAAACCATGTGGACGGGGTATTATCAGAAGAGTAAAGATTCGATCATCTTAAAGCGGGTTCAATGAAATGAAGACAAAATTGATTTTGTTGAGTTTATTCTGCCTGTTTTGTTTTGCAATGACAGCGCAGTCAAAAACCATTCAGCTGGTTTCCGGACGGGTTTTGGAGGGGAAAATTTTAGAAAAGACTGATGAATATGTCAAGCTCCGAAATTTGAAGGGGGATGTTTTAAAAATTCCATTGAAACAAATTGAGGATCCCCAGGAAACCTTTTCTGAACAGACGCAAAAACGAGAGATTGTTACAAGTAAAACCATTTGGGACTTTCAAAAATGGATGGAGAGCAATAAAGAGAATTTTACAACCATCGGTCGATTGAATAGCGAGTGCTGTACAATTTTACGCCATTCCGGCCAACAAATTCAAGAGGCGTTTAGAAATGGCAAGATTGCTGAAGGAAGGAAGATTTCACTTCAGACCGAGCAGCAGATCATATCATTGAAAAAGCAGTTGGAAGGTTTGTCGCTTGGCGATGAATTGAAGGGTTATCAGCAAAAGATGATAGAGAGTTTTGATCATTTTATCAAATCGCTTCGAATATGGCAGTTATGTGATCAGCAGGGTTATTATCGATACTATCGTTATGGAGTAAAATCATACGCGGACGCTATTCAGGAGCTTCGTTATGCGTATGGCTTAATGGGTGCTCCTCCCGGACTTCTGGACGTTATGGATTTAGAAGTGAACGATTTGAAGCAAAGATCAAACAATATGTATCAAAAAAGTGAAAAATACTATCGACCAAGCCAGAAGTGAGATAGCGATACACCTGCTTAGCGGCTAAGGTTAGATGATTTGGAAAAAAATTGCGGTCGAAGTTAAGTCATGTTAAACTGTGATCTAAAGTAAACAAATATGAAAACTTTACAAGAAAATCAAATGCACAAAAAAGCGATTTCTCCTTGGAAAACTGCAGGGACCTTTACCGACATCAAATATCATAAGATGCAAGGGATCGCGAAGATCACCATCAACCGTCCAGAAGTCAGAAATGCTTTCCGTCCTTTAACGGTGCAAGAGATGATGCAGGCGCTCAACGATGCCCGTGATGATGAAAAAATTGGGGTTGTCATTTTGACCGGGGAAGGGAAAGAGGCCTTTTGTTCCGGTGGCGATCAAAAAATCCGAGGTAACGCCGGATATAAAGACGCCCAAGGGACCCATCGTTTGAACGTCCTCGATTTTCAACGCCAAATCCGTACTTGTCCCAAGCCGATCATTGCCATGATAGCCGGCTACGCGATCGGTGGTGGGCACATTTTGCATTTGCTCTGTGATCTATCGATTGCCGCTGATAACGCGATTTTTGGCCAGACTGGACCGAAGGTTGGTTCTTTCGACGGTGGTTATGGCGCGTCTTATATGGCCCGCATTGTCGGACAAAAAAAAGCTCGCGAAATTTGGTTTCTCTGCCGGCAATACAAGGCGCAAGAAGCCTTGCAAATGGGGCTGGTGAATAAAGTTGTTCCTTATGAACAGCTTGAAACTGAAACCGTTCAGTGGTGCAAAGAGATTTTGGCCAATTCGCCGATGGCGATCCGCTGTTTGAAGGCGGCTTTGAATGCCGATTGCGACGGGCAGGCCGGCCTTCAAGAACTCGCCGGTAACGCCACCATGCTTTTTTATATGACCGAGGAAGGCCAGGAAGGACGCAATGCCTTTCTAGAAAAACGTAAACCAGATTTTTCTAAATTCCCGCGAAGACCTTAATTCAAAATGAAACCATCGCCGTTGAGTATTTGGGTTATGGCTGCTCGACCGAAGACTTTACCGGCTAGCATGGCACCCGTCGTGATGGGCACGGTCATGGCCTTTGGTGATGGACTGCAAGATTTTCAAAGTGCTGGTGTGGCATTGATCACCGCCATTTTGCTACAGATCGGCACCAATTTTGCCAACGATTATTTTGATTTCCGTAAAGGTGCGGACACAATAGCGCGGATCGGTCCGCAACGGGTCACCGCGTCTGGTTTCGTCGCTCCCAAGGCCATGCTCAATGCGGTCATTTTTGTTTTTGGTCTCGCGGTCATCAGCAGTGTCTGGTTGATTTTACGCGCTGGCTGGCCGATTGCTGTGATCGCCTTATTAGCTGTGCTTTCTGGAATTTTTTATACCGCTGGACCGTGGCCGTTCGGCTATTTGGGATTGGGAGAAACTTTTGTTTTGATTTTTTTTGGTCCTGTTGCTGTCGCTGGGACTTATTACGTACAATCCTTTGAAATCAATTTAGCGGTGATCATCGCCGGGCTTGGGTGTGGATTTTTATCCACAGCCATCTTGGTCGTCAATAACCTGCGCGATATCAGAACCGATAGGATGTCGAACAAGAAAACGTTGGCTGTCCGTTTTGGCCGGCGTTTCGCTCAATGTGAATATTTGCTACTGGTCGTTTTAGCGTCGCTAACACCGGTCGCTGTTTATGGGATTATGCATGACCGAATCGGTATCCTCTGGGCGGTCTTGGTGCTCATTTTTGCCGTGCCTGCCGTTCAAATTGTTTATTCTAAAAAGGACGGCCCGTCCTTAAACCGAATTTTGCATTACACCGGTTTTCTGCTGGTGATTTATACGCTGCTTTTTTGTGTCGGGTGGATGTTATGATTCTCAAAAGCATCCGGCTTTACCATTATCAACTTCCGCTAAAAAAACCGTTTATCATCAAAGGTAAAGCTTTAAAAATTCGCGAAGGCCTTATCCTTGAATTTAAAAATGAGTCTGGGCAGGTCGGTTATGGCGAAATAGCGCCTTTGCCTGGAATAAGCAAAGAAACTTTGAAGCAGGCTGAAAGTCAAATCCAAAATTTGAGTGAGTATTTGAAGTCCCAGTCGTATGCTGAGAAATCCCACCTGCATCACGGGGATCTCAGCCAATGGCGCCAAGATTTGGATGATCTTTTTCCTTCGGTTCAGATGGGTATTGAATCAGCTCTTTTGATGCTTCTAGCGAGCAAGCAAAAAAAAACCATAGCGCAATTGTTAGATCAAAATCCACGTCCGCGCGTCCCGGTCAACGGCCTTGCCCAAGGCAATCTGAAAGAATTGTTAAGAGAAGTCGAACTGCTGCTCCAATCAGGATACCAGTCAATTAAGTTGAAATTAGGTTCGGAAGAATTGAGCAAGGATATTGAGAAGGTCAAACAGATCGACGAGCTTATTCAGGACAAAGCCATGCTCCGGCTCGATGTCAATCAGTCCTGGGATTTTGATGAGGCTGTCGAGTTTGTCAACGAGGTCGGGATTCGCAATATTGAATTCATTGAAGAACCATTTAAAGACATTGAGCGGATTCCGGATTTTTTTCAACAAACGTTGATCCCGGTCGCGTTGGACGAGTCGTTGAGGATGCATGACTGGGAAACCATCAAGCATCTCGAGGGAGCGGAAATCGTGGTTCTGAAGCCCATGGTTTTGGGTGGTATTGACCGAACCTGGGAAATCGCTGATTTGGCACACTCTCAAGGGATGCAGGTCATCATCAGTTCAAGTTTCGAATCGGCTCTAGGAATGTATGTTAACGCTCAGTGTTCCGCCAGCTTCGCGAAGGGGGTTACAGCAGGTTTAGATACAGGACATTTTTTTCAAACCGACCTTTTAGATGGTCATGCCTTGGTTGAACATGCGCACATCGATCTTGATCATTTCCCCGTATCAGAAATCAGGCTAAAGAAGAGTGGTTTAAAAGAGGTGGCGTAATGGAAGGTTTCCGTTGCCCCATCCAAACCGCGGCGCAGAATCAACCGCAAAGTCCCGCACTTCTTTCCAATGATGGTTCTCTGACTTACCAACAGTTGGCCTCATATATTGAAGATGCTGCTCGTCGCCTGAGCAAGCAGGGGATCAAAGCGAATGATACTGTGATCATTCCTAGCGCAAGCTCTTGGCAGATCATTGTCATTCTTTTTGCTTTATGGCGGTTAAAAGCGATCACTTGTTTGATTCCTGCTCGACTGCCTGAGACCCAATTGCAATTTCTTAAGAGTCAGTTTAAGGGAGATGTTCATTTCATTTCTTCTTCACAAACAGATTTTTTAACAAAAGGTCTTTCTTTCCAAAATTTGACCGATGATTTAGCCGCGGATCTTTCCAGCCAGAGATTTGATTTTGTTTTTGATCAACCAGCAACGGTCATTCTCACTTCGGGGACCACAGGAATTCCTAAGCTGGTTTGCCACACGATTGGAAATCATTTTTGGAACGCCAAAGGGTCTAACGAAAATATCCTCCTTAGGATGAATGATGGTTGGCTGCTATCCTTACCGCTTCATCATGTCAGCGGGTTGGGCATTTTGTTCCGCTGCTTTTTGGCAGGGGCAAGGATTTTTTTGCCTGATGCCGACGAGAAGCCGATCGATGTTTTGCTGCGGTCAAAGGAAATAACCCACGTTTCATTGGTCAGCACCCAGTTCAAACGGTTGCTTGAAGACAAGCAAGCAACTGTGCGTTTAAAAGCCTTGAAAGCGATCCTTTTAGGTGGTGGAACTATCCCAACAGAGTTGGTCAAGCAAGCCCGACAATACAATCTCGCGCTGTATTTAACCTACGGATTAACTGAAGCCGCGTCACAAGTGGCAACAACTGTTGATCCACGGCAACCCTATCAAGTGAAACCATTGCTCCATCGTGAAGTAAAAATTTCTCCATCCGGTGAAATATTCGTAAGAGGTGAGACCTTGTTCCAAGGGTATTTGCAAAACGGTCGACTGCAGAGGCCGTTTGATGAAGAGGGCTGGTTCGCTACCAATGATTTGGGCGAAATGGATAGGGATGGAAACCTGCGGATCATTGGGAGAAAGGATCATATGTTCATCTCCGGTGGGGAAAACATTTATCCAGAGGAAATAGAGGCTGCCTTACTCAGGCAGGAATCGATTCTTGAGGCAATTATTTTTTCGCAGGAGGACGAAGAGTTTGGTCTAATACCAATTGCCCTTTTAAAATTTAAAAAGGGATATCATATTTCTCGAGGAGAATTGAGGAAGGCGTTGCAGAATCAGCTGTTGCCATTTAAGATTCCTAAAAAGTTTTTTTTATTGCCTGATGAAAACCTGTTTACTCTCGACAAGGAATGCCGCAAACGCTTATGGCTGCGTTGGCAGAAAGATCAAATAAAATATCAAGAGATTTTATGATTTCTGAATGGAAGCAATCGCCTTGCGCAAATCTTTGGGAAGGGAAATTTTCTTTTTGGTTTTTTTATTGATCGTCACGTGCACGGTTTGGCCGCTGCCGACCAGGGTGTGATCCGCCTTTTTGATTTGATAGGCGAAAGTAAAGGATGTCTTGCCAATATTAGCCACGGTTACCCCGATGGTAATGACATCCCCAACAAAAAGTGGTGCTTTGTAATCGGCTTCGGCATGGACAATCGGAAGGAAATAGGGGAGTTCGCGGATCAAACGGGCAAAGCCAAAACCCATTTTTTCTAACAAGGATTCATAAGCATCGTGCATGAGTTTCAACTGATGAGAGAAGAACAAAAGACCGGCCGCGTCGGTTTCATGCAGTTTGATTTTGGTTTTGTAAGTGTGCATATTTCAAAAATATTTTTGCGAAAATTTCGTTCCAATATTTTTTAAGTATACCACACGAGCCAACGCTTTAAAATAAAAACAAATCATTTTTTATATGGGTGTTTGTCGTCGAGAAATTTGGATCGCAATGAAAGTGTTGACAAATTTAAGAAAACAGGTAAGATAAAAAATCACAACGCTCCGATGAATCTGCCCTGCAGAAATAAACCGCAAAATTAAGGAATACGGGATGAATAAAAAAGCCCTCCTCGCCGAATTCATTGCCACATTTGTTTTAGTCTTTGTTGGAGTTGGCGCCACGGCCAGCAACGCTCTAACGCAAGGAAATTTGGGATTGCTGGGGATTGCCTTAGCGTATGGTTTGACCATCGCGGCCATGGTGAGTGCCACGGCTGCTGTAAGCGGCGGGCATCTCAATCCCGCGGTCACCATTGGTTTATTTTTTGTAAAAAAAATTGATGCTGTTAACGCGATTGGCTACATCATTGTGCAGTGTTTGGGCGCGATTGCTGGTGTTTTTATCCTTCAGCAATGTTTCCCTATGACATATTTGACAACCATTCATATGGGAACGCCGTCCCTAGCCGCGGGTGTTACTCCGGGCATGGGTCTTCTCGCCGAAATCATCTTAACCTTCATTCTCATGTTTGTGATTTTTGGCACGGCCGTGGATAAAAGGGCCCCGCAAGTCGGCGGGCTATTCATCGGTCTTGCTATTACTTTGGATATTTTAATGGGTGGCCCGTTGACCGGCGCCTGTATGAATCCAGCGCGATATTTGGGGCCAGCACTTCTAGGTGGTGGGTTGCAAGATATCTGGTTGTATTGGTTAGGTCCGGTTTTAGGTGCTATCATTGCCGCTGTTACCTACGACAAATTTTTAGCTAAAAAATAGTAAAGGAGTATCAATATGCCAGTTTTAGAACAAACGAGTGTGGTAACCATGAAGGGCAATCCAGTGACCCTTTTAGGTAAAGGAATTAATGTGGGCGACCAAGTTGCCGACGCGACTTTGGTGGCAAATGATTTGTCAGAAGTAAAACTTTCCTCGTTCAAAGGAAAAAAATATATCCTCTCGATCGTGCCGTCTTTGGATACCCCGATCTGTGATCTGCAAACCAAACGATTTAATCAAGAAGCAGCAAAATTAGGGAGTAACGTGAAAGTATTGACTGTGAGCATGGACCTGCCCTTTGCCCAAAAACGTTGGTGCGGGGCGACGAACTCACAAAATGTTCAGACCTTATCTGATCATCGTACTGGTCATTTGGGCGAAGCCTTTGGCGTATTGATCAAAGGTGCAAGATTATTGGCGCGAGCGATTTTCATCGTCGATGAAAAAGGCAAAGTGATTTATAAACAGCTCGTTAAAGAAATTACGCAGGAACCTGATTACGCAGCGGTTCTGCAAGCATTAAAAAAATAGCAATGGCAGCTTAATGATAAGGGAGGGAAGAAGTAATGGCTTACAGTGTACCTAATTTACCATATGGATTCGATGCTTTGCAGCCGCATATCGATGCTAAAACCATGGAAATTCATCACGGCAAACATCACGCCACTTATGTCAGCAAACTCAATGCCGCAGTGGAAGGCAAGGCTGATCTGGCAGCTAAAAATATTGAAGACCTGATAAAAAATATTTCTGCTTTACCAAAAGAAATTCAAGGTGCTGTCCGGAACAATGGCGGTGGACACGCCAATCATTCGTTATTTTGGACGATCATGGGGCCCAAAGCCGGTGGTCAACCTACTGGAGATTTGGCTAGCGCGATCACTAAAGATTTGGGCGGTTTTGATAAGTTTAAAGAGCAGTTTACCAATGCGGGTCTTAATCGTTTTGGCAGTGGTTGGGCTTGGCTGGTGCTTCAGAACGGCAAATTGGCTGTTGGCTCAACCCCGAATCAGGACAATCCCTTGATGGACGTAGCTGAATTTAAAGGAACACCGATTTTAGGAATCGATGTGTGGGAGCACGCGTATTACCTAAATTATCAAAACCGAAGACCAGATTACATTACCGCCTTCTGGAATGTCGTTAATTGGAAAACCGTGGCGGATCGTTACCAAGCCGCAAAGAAGTAATCTTTTTCAAACTTAATTGTAGAACGAGTTTGAAAGTTCATGAAGATGGATGAACTTTAAAGGTACTATTTACCTTTTCGACACTAGATATTGTGTTTTATCGTTTTAAAACAACAACATTTTGTAGATTTATCTTGTTTTCTGGTAGACCTTAGAATACAATAAATTCGCAATGGTATATTACCTTTTCCGCCAACAAATACAACCCACACCCATCAATAAACGTAAGTTAAGCAGGAGGAAGTCCCCATGACGGAAAAAACCATATTCGCTTCCCACATCAAGGTCAGAAAACGAAATGGTCAACTGGTGAATTTTAATAGCGGCCGTATCAAAAACGCGATCGCAAACGCCTTCAAACAAATCGAAGGGCTTCCTCGAGAAGTTGATATTTCTTCACACCGGATTTCCGACGTCAATAAAATCGCTGACCATGTTTTTTTCGTTCTGCAAGAGCGTTCCGTTGAAAAGGCAACGCTCACCGTTGAAGAAATCCAAGATGAAGTGATCCGGCAGCTCTACGAAAACGGATACAAAGATGTTGCTGAACTTTACGCGAATTATCGTAAAGATCACGCTGAACGGCGCACGCTGTTTGAACGTTACTCTATGATCAAGCGTGATGGACGAGTGGTGTCTTTCAAACCGGAAAAGATCACCATGGCCATTGCCAAGGCCTTACAAGCGGATCAGCAAACTGTTTTGACCCAAGATTTGATTGTGAAAGCTAAAACGATCACCAATGAGGTTGTCGAGCTCATTGGTCGGCAATGGCCGGATGGCAGGGCTATTCATATTGAAGAAATTCAGGACCTGGTTGAGAAGGCGTTGATGGAGGGTGGTCTGCATAATGTTGCGAAGCGATACATCCTTTATCGACAAGAACACGCTAAAATCCGTGAACAAAAATTACCGGAAATTGATGTCACCCTCGACTGGGTTAAGAATGTCCAGTATTTGGATAAGGATGGCAAGCAGCATACCGTTGACTTAAACGCCTTGGCGCACAAACTCGATGTCTGTTGCGAAGGACTGGAAAATGTTTCGGTGCAAAAAATCCTTAATGAGTCCTTAAGGAATTTTTATAATGGCATTCCTGAAGAACAAATGTCGCAAGCCAACATTATGGCGGCACGATCTTACATTGAAACCGAGCCAAATTACTCTTTTGTTACGGCGCGGCTGCTGCTGCTTCACGAATACCAGGAGGCGCTTGGATACGGCGTGAATTTTGAAGAAATTTCTAAAGAGTATGCCGCGTATTTTCCGCAGTATTTAAAAAAAGCTGTTGATTTAGAGTTGTTGAATCCCCAATTGTTAGATTTTGATTTGGAATTCCTTGCCCAGCATTTGGTCCCGGGACGGGATTTGCTTTTCCGTTATCTGGGTCTGCAAACGCTTTATGACCGCTATTTCATTCATAATGGCGGGCGGCGCATCGAAATCCCGCAAATTTTTTGGATGCGGGTCGCGATGGGCTTAGCGCAAAATGAAAAGGCTGAGGATAAAAACAAATGGACGGTCGAATTTTATCATGTCCTTTCAACCTTTCGTTTTGTTTCTTCGACCCCGACGTTGTTCAATTCCGGAACGCTTCATCCGCAACTTTCTTCCTGTTACCTGACAACCGTTGATGATGATTTGGAGCATATTTTTAAATGCATCCAGGATGACGCCATGCTTTCGAAATGGAGCGGTGGACTTGGCAATGACTGGACCAATGTCCGGGCCATGGGGTCGCGCATCAAAAAGACCAATGGAAAAAGCCAAGGAGTCATTCCTTTTCTCAAAGTTGCTAATGATACCGCTCTCGCGGTCAATCAAGGTGGAAAACGCAAGGGGGCCATGTGCGCTTATTTAGAAGTTTGGCATTTGGATATTGAAGAATTTCTTGAATTGCGAAAAAACACCGGTGATGATCGTCGGCGGACGCATGATATGCATACCGCCAATTGGATTCCGGATCTTTTTATGAAGCGAATCAAGACCAATGCTGATTGGACACTCTTCAGTCCCAGCGAAACACCGGATCTGCATCATCTCTATGGACAAAAGTTTGAAAAACGCTATGAAGAGTATGAAGCAATGGCGAAGGCAGGAACCATCAAGCAATTCAAGGTGCTGCCGGCCATTCAATTATGGCGAAAGATGCTCAACATGCTTTTTGAGACGGGCCATCCTTGGATCACTTGGAAGGATCCTTCGAATATCCGTTCCCCGCAGGATCACGTGGGTGTTGTGCATAGCTCGAACCTTTGTACGGAAATCTTGTTGAACACTTCTAAAGAAGAAACCGCGGTTTGCAATTTGGGTTCGGTCAATTTAGCGGTACATACCACACCTGATGGTTTGAATACCGAAAAATTGAAAGGCACCATACGAACTGCCGTTCGAATGTTGGACAATGTCATTGATATCAACTACTATCCAACGAGCGAGGCACAGACGTCCAATCTGCGGCATCGTCCGGTGGGTCTGGGGATCATGGGCTTTCAAGACGCCTTGTACATTCAAAATATGCATTATGCCAGTCAAGAGGCCGTGGCCTTTGCTGATTTCAGCATGGAAGCTATTTCTTTCTACACAATCTTTTCATCAAGCGAATTGTCGAGAGAAAGAGGGTCTTATTCCACATTCGTAGGTTCGAAGTGGGATCGGGGGATCCTTCCCATTGACAGTTTGGACTTGCTTGAGCAAGAGCGTGGAGGATATCTGCAGATCGACCGTTCGGCACGTATGGATTGGACCGTGGTCCGGGAATCGATCAAAAAGAACGGCATGCGCAACAGTTTGGTTATGGCGATTGCTCCAACGGCAACCATTGCCAATATTGTTGGTGTCACCTCTTCCATTGAGCCGGTCTTTAAAAATATTTTTGTAAAAAGCAATCTATCCGGGGAATTCACGGTTGTTAATGAATTTCTCGTCTATGATCTTAAAAAGTTGAATCTCTGGGACCAAGAAATGATGGATGATTTGAAATATTTTGACGGGAGCGTTCAAGAGATCGATCGCATCCCGGACCACATCAAGCAGAAATATGCCACGGCTTTTGAGATTGAATATGAATGGCTCATTGAAGCCGCTGGCCGACGTCAAAAATGGATTGACATGGGCCAGTCGCTCAATCTTTATCAAGCCAAACCCAGCGGGCAAAAGGTCAGTGATATGTACCTATTGGGTTGGGAACGTGGTTTAAAGACGACTTATTATCTAAGATCGATGGGAGCTACCAGAATCGAAAAAAGCACTTTGGACATCACCAAGCAAAAATACGTCGGCAATATTGTTGGTCGAAGGGATCGGGATGATTCCGGTAAAGTGACCCAAGAAACCGTGGCACCGGTGAGTGTTGAGCCCATTGCCGAACCCAAGGAAGATTGCGAAGCTTGTCAGTGATAAATTTAATAATTATTAAAAAAAGGAGTAATTACAATGATTAATAAATTAGAAATTCCTACTTTAACAGTTGGTTATGGAACGTCGAATCCAATTATTCAAAAATCTGAAAATATGATTGCTCATCAAGAAGGCAGATTGACAACTGATGGCCCCATCCCTTTTAATATAACTCCAAAAACTGGCCATTTTTCACCAGACGGCGGTTACAAGCTAAATTCAAAATGACTTGATTTGTCTGAGTAGAAATTTTTAAGTAGAGGAGTGGAATATGGATTGTTCGACAACACGCATGACCAATGAACGAGTCACAATTGACCGCAAGCGCATTTTTAATAATGACCGCACGGTTGATTGCAATCAACTGGTTCCTATCAAGTATCGCTGGGCGTGGAATTACTATCTCGACGGCTGTGCCAACCACTGGATGCCGACCGAGGTCTCCATGCAGCGTGACATTGAGCAGTGGCGCGACCCCAAAGCCTTTACCGAGGAAGAACGGCACGCGGTTAAACGCGTTTTTGGATTTTTTTCGACGGCAGAGTCCTTGGTTGGGAATAATCTGGTTTTAGCGGTCTATCGATGCGTTGATAATCCAGAATGCCGGCAGTATCTTTTAAGACAGGCCTTTGAAGAAGCCATTCACATCCATGCATTCCAATATATCGTGCAATCCCTTTCTTTGGATGAAGGTGAAATTTTTAATATGTACCGGGAAATCCGCACGATCTATGATAAAGACGAACACGCAATGAGTTGCACCGGCAATATCCTTGACACGCAATGGGACACCAAAACCGATGTCGGGATCCAGAATTTATTAAAAAATCTCATTGGTCTTTACGTGATCACCGAAGGGATTTTTTTCTACGCGGGTTTTGTAACGATTTTGAGTTTTGGCCGGCAGAACCGTATTCCAGGGTCTTGCGAACAGATCCAATACATCCTCAGGGATGAAAGTGTCCATATGAATTTTGGAATTGATTTGATCAACACGATCATCGATGAACATCCCCAGGTATGGACAGAGGTGTTTAAAAATCAGATTGTGGAATTTATTAAAAATGGTGTCAATCTGGAAGTGAATTATATCAATGAATGTCTGCCCAATGGAATTTTAGGGTTGAATCAAGATTTGCTTAAAGAATACATCCAATACATTGCTGATCGCCGTTTCTCGCGGTTACGACTTCCGGTGCAGTATGGCGCTGGGAATCCGTTTCCCTGGATGAGTGAAGTCATTGATCTAAAAAAGGAAAAAAATTTTTTTGAGACGCGGGTCACTGAATATCAGACCGGCGGCGCCTTGGAATGGTAAACTGAAATTTTTAAGAAAGTCCCGCCCACCGTAAAGCCCTCTTATCCTCTAAGAGGGCTTAATTTTTACCTGCTTGCAAACCATAAGCTTTTCGATTAGAATTTAACCTGTTAACATTTCTGACCTGCGAGGTCAGAAAAGGGGAAATAAAAATGCCGTGTTCCGATAGCTCTTCCAGTATTGCCATCACCATCTCGCATGACGAGCGGTTCATCGCTTTTGATTTTGCGAAGATCACCTGCGGCCGCGAAATTACCGCGGAAACGGGATATAAAAAATATTGTGTGGGACGAGAATTGCAGGAAATCATCCAGTTGCCATTCACGCAAGCCCTTACGGACCTTGATTTGAAAGATGAAGAGGGGCAGTACGTTCTTTATTTGGAATGGGATGCTTTGCGCTCAGCACTGGCGCAGTATTTAGGAATTCATGACGATCAAATCGATGCTAACCGTTGTTTGATCACATCGATTGAACATACGGAACAAACCATTGAAATCGCGGAAGTGATTTTCCCACCGAAAGAAATGCCGAAGATCACTGCCTGCGGAATTATTGATAAAGATTGACTTTAAGTTTCCTCGTGCCCTTTAGCCATCACGACCTTACCAGTTCTCACCATTTCAATCACATGGTACTTCTTAAGTAACACTTCAAGTTCATCCAATTTTTCAGTGATACCGGTCTGTTCGATGACAAACATACTTTCATGATCATCGATGATATGCGCGCGAAAACGCTTCACGATTTTTTCAATTGTTGACTTAGTTCCTGCGGTGTATTTCACCTTAATCAGGGCCAATTCACGATGAACAGCATCGATCTGGGTGTGTTCAAAGACATGGATCACGTCGATCAATTTATTCGTTGACTTGATGATTTGTTCTAAAGTTTCTGGATCGCCCTGGGCCGTGACGGTCATACGCGAATACCTGGGATTGAAAGCAGGAGAGACCACCAGAGAATCGATATTATAACCGCGTCGAGCAAAAACCAAGGCGATCCGCACGAGCACACCTGGTTTATTGGCGACTAGCAAACTCACCGTATGAATATTTTTTTTAGTTTCAGCCGTCATTAGGTACTTCCTGTTGGTTTTTCCAATTTGACTTTTGGTGGTTCGATGATCATATGATACGCCGATTTTCCAGCCGGGATCATGGGGAACACGTTGTCTTCCTTGATCACTTCCGCGTGAATCACCGCCGGACCTTTGTAATTCATAGCTTCTTCTAAAACCTTGGCGGTATTTTCCGCTTTATCGATATGAAAACCTTTGATATGGTAGCTTTCCGCGAGCTTTACAAAATCTGGATTTCCTTCCAGGTCCACTCCGGAGAGACGGTTATCAAAAAATAGTTCCTGCCATTGGCGCACCATCCCTAAATATTTGTTGTCAATGATGACCACCTTAACAGGCAGTTTGTTCACAAACACGGTTGAAAGTTCATAGAGGGTCATTTGAAAACCACCGTCACCAACGATGGCCACGACCAGATCTTTTGGGCAGCCAAACTGAGCGCCGATCGCCGCGGGAAAGCCATAACCCATGGTCCCGGCCCCACCGGAACTCAACCAGCCTTTGGCAAAATCGCTTAAGTAAAATTGGGCAGCCCACATTTGGTGTTGCCCCACGTCGGTCGTTACGATCGCCTTGCCTTTGGTCACGTTGAACAATTCGCGAATGACGTGCTGTGCGGTCAATCCCTTAGTGTTTTCATATTTCAAAGGGAATTCTTTTTTATAAAAGTCCAGTTCTTTGATCCATTCCGTGGTATCACACGGGCCCACGTGTTTGATCAATTCCTCGACGATCAAGCGGGCATCGCCGATGCAGCTAGCGTCCGGCTTCACGATTTTTCCCATCTCCGCCGGATCAACGTCGATATGAATTTTTTTGGCACCAATGCAAAATTCGTCATTGTTCCCATTGATCCGATCGTCCCAGCGGGAGCCGATTGAGCAAATCAAATCGCAATTGATGATTGCTTTATTGGCATAAGCAGTGCCATGCATTCCCAGCATCCCTAAGGAAAGGGGATGGGTCTCTGGAAACGCACCTTTACCGAGCAGGGTATTGGTAACCGGACAGTGTAATTTTTCCGCAAGAATGCGAACAGCTTTGTCCGCGTCTCGTGAGAGAACAGCGCCGTGCCCGACGAGCAACAGCGGTTTTTTCGCGGTTTTGAATAATTTCGCAATTTTTTTGATGTCAGCTAAGTTGCCTTTGCCAGGAACATGATAGCCTGGCAGATCCATCGCAGGGTCTAAGGTTTCTCCGGTGAAGGGGGCCGAGGTGATGTTTTTTGGTAAATCAATCAAAACCGGTCCAGGCCGGCCAGTATTACAGATATGAAACGCCTCTTTGGTAACCCGAGGGATATCATTGGTAATTTTTACCAGATAGCTGTGTTTCACAATCGGCATGGTGATGCCGGAAATATCGGCTTCTTGAAAAGCGTCCTTGCCTAACATGGGCGTAATGGTCTGACCTGTCAGCACAATTATCGGTACCGAGTCCATTAAAGCCGTGAGGATTCCGGTGACGGTATTGGTGGCGCCTGGCCCGCTTGTCACTAAAACAACGCCTGGTTTGCCAGTTACACGCGCATAGCCGTCTGCCATGTGGGTAGCACCTTGTTCGTGGCGCACCAAGATCAATTTGATTTTAGAGCCTACCAAAGCGTCAAAGATGGGGATTGCGGCACCACCAGAAAGGCCAAAGATGTACTCAACACCGAAGTTTTCGAGACAGCGGATCAGTGCTTCGGCGCCATTCATTGCTTTTAGGGATTTTTTAGAAGTCATAACTTTGTAACTGTTGACGTGAGAATAGGTTAATAACGCGTTTTTGAGATTTGACATACTAGCACAATTTTTGCTCATCACGCAAGAGTTTTTTATGAAGGAAGGGTGATTTGTCGTCTTAATTTTGTAGAGCGGGCATTACAACCCGTGTCGGCATGCCCTTTTCCTAGCCTACACGATTAGCATACATTGGACTTTTCGAGGGAGGTCAAATTGACCCGAGGAGCCTTTAAACGCGGAGTTATCCAATAAGTTTTTTTAATTCGCCGCTTTGGTGCAGTTCGGTCATGATGTCGCATCCACCAACAAATTCACCTTTGATATAAAGTTGCGGGATCGTCGGCCAATCCGCGTATTCTTTAATCGCGGAGCGGATTTCTTCATCAGACAACACGTTGAACGCTTTAAAGGGCACATTGTACGATTTCAAAATGCTGACGGCTTGAGCAGAAAAACCGCATTGTGGGGCTTCTGGAGTTCCTTTCATGTACAACATGACCTTGTTACCTTTGACATCTTGTTCAATGCGATCTTTAGCAGTTGCCATATTCATTTCTCCTCTGATGATTGACGATTGTTAAATGATTTTTAGAACCCAAATTGCGATTTACTAACGCCCCATTGTTCCTCAGTAAATGTTTTTAATCCAAGGGCATGGACACTTTCTTTCAAGGCTTCCTTCAAAGGCTTCATCACCATTTGGTGCTGTTTGACGAGCGGTAAGCCTTTGAAAGAATCGCTGATGACAAGGGCCTGCAAATGCTGGCCATCATGCATCGGGTCGAGGATATGCGCCGTCGAATGAATGATGCTATTTTCGATGATTTTTTTGACGTCGTCAGTGGTCATAGGGCCTTTCAATTCGTTGAAGTCGCAAGATTTTTTTTAAGCCATTCAATGATGTCATCGGATTCATAGAGCGCTCGGCCGTCAATGACAAGACAGGGGACTTGCGTTTTCCCACCGACCTTTTGCAGTTCCAAACGATTTTGAGTGTTTTCTAACGTATTTTTTAACGGCAGTTCAATATGATGTTGCTCCATGAAATGCATGACCTTTCGGCAATAGGGACAGGTGGGCATATAAAAAAGTGTCAGCTGCGACATAAAATTCTCCTCAATGTTGTATTTTAACTTTGGCCTTTGAATCTTCAACACATTTTTCCACAAAATCAATAACCCGATCTTCCAAATGCAGATGATTCAATCGGTTCATCTCTTGCATTCCTGTGGGAGATGTGACATTGACTTCGATCAATTGATCACCGATAAAATCAAGGCCGACAAAAAAAAGACCAAGCTCTCGCAACAAGGGTTTCAAATGCGCAATGATCAACAGTTCCTTTTTTGTGATATTTGTCTTTTTTGCTTTTCCACCAGCAAAGAGATTGTTCCGATGATCGTCTTTGCCATGAACACGTAAGAGGGCTCCTAAAGGTTCGCCGTTGAGCAGCAAGATCCGTTTGTCGCCCTTGTTGGAGTCCGCAAGGTACTCTTGTAAAATGATTGTTTTGTTGTATGACTGTGTCAGTGTCTCAAGGATGACATTTGTATTCGTATCTCCTTGTCGAACCCTAAAGACCGATTGACCACCAAAACTATTGACCGGTTTGGCAATGACATCCTTTTGATTGCTGATAAAATTCAAAAGGATTTCTTTACTGCGACTGATACAAGTTTTGGGGATAAAATTTTGGAACTGACTTCCCCAGATTTTTTCGTTGACGGTTCTTATACCGGATGGACGGTTGATCAAAAAAATGTGGGAAGGCAGGCGGTCTAAAAGCCAGGTATGCAGCAAATATTCCTCAGCAAAAGGAGGGTCGGTCCGTATGAAAATAGCGTCTACGTCGCGGTCGTTTAAAACGCGGTGTTCGCCTATTAGGAAAGGAGCTTTTTTGTTGAGCTGTGGTTTGACCGACGTTACCGAAAATTGGAAACGATTGTTAACACTGTGGATGCTGCCTTCTGGAAGGAAAAAGATTTGATGCTTTTTTTTGTGCGCCCCAAGCATGAGAACGAAAGAGGTGTCCTTTTCCATTTTGATTGTTTCCAGAGGATCCATCAAAAATAAAAATTTCATCAGTTGATCCTTTCGAGCTGTACAATTTCACGATGCGCGGCAATCCCGGCAATCCGCGCTAATATCTTGTAAATGTTGTAGGTATTCAGGTCGGGATGCACTTCACAATCAGCATACTTTTCAATGCGAGGGCAGATTTTTTTAAAACCCATTCCTTTTGAATTCAGATTTTCCCGGTCGGTCTTTTCCGCATGAAAACGGAAGAACCCGCCCACCAAATGGTTTTCTATTTGATACATGCAAACTTCACTCACCCGGTTTTTAACTGTGTAAATCGTCGGGACACCTTCTTGCAAAAGAAAACGATCAATCACTTGAGCTCCTTTTCCAATATGAAGTTTGTTTTTTTCTTTGCGGTTCAAATGAAGAATTTCTGCCGGGTCCTCAAGGGTCATGACGCCCATCCCATAGGTGCCGGAATCGGATTTCAAAACCAGATAAGGCTTTTCTTGAATCGCGTGTTTTTGATATTTTTTTGCGATTTTTTTTAATAAATCAGCGGCCAGGTCCTGGATCTTAACGCGGTCCTCTTCTTGATTGATATCGACATCGGCAATCGTCGTGTGCAGACAGGAAAGCAGCCAAGGGTCAAGGTCGATGAGTTTCCCCAATTCTTTCAAAACATCTCTGGTATGATCAAAATGATGTGATTTCAGACGAGAATGCCATCCAGCCATGAGCGATGGGTAGATAGGAATTTGGGAATTTTTTAAAACATCTGGGATGCCGGTCGTGAGATCGTTGTTCATAATGATCAAGTCAAATTTTTCTTGGTTCTGTTGAAATTTATTCAAGATATTTTTAAAACAGTAAATATTGACTTCTTGTCCCGTTGCTGTTTTTAAGACCACGTGATTGACATCTTCACAGAAGCCTGGCTGGATTGTTAAAAAAGTTGCGATCTTGACATTAAACCCGGCCTTACGGATGATTTCTTCGAGGATTCGGATGTTTTCTAAATACCAAGTGTTTCGGGTATGCTCTTCGGCAATGATAAGGATGTTTTGACAATTGGGAACACGTTTGAGCACGGCCTGTTTCATTAAACCGACCGAGTCCGCGATCCCATGCTCGCAAAGATTATTGAATCCAGCAGGAAAGAGATTGGTGTCGACCACAGCCATCTTGAATCCGGAATTACGGATATCTACCGACGAGTAAAGGGGAAGTTCTTTGGAAAGTTCCTGCTGCTTAAGCCAAGTATGAATGAGGTCTTGATTTTTGACGATCGATTTTGCAAAGAGGGGCTTGTAAACCATTTATGATCCTTAAGGATTTTTTCAATTTGCTAAATTCAGACGCTATTATGCCTCATAAAATGCTCCTTGTCGAGCGCAAAGGAAAGTTGGGGGAATGTTGATATGGTTATTTTGTGAAATGATGAACGATGCAGCTGCCAATAGCATCTCCTTCAACATTGACGGCGGTGCGAAAAGTGTCCAACAAACGATCAATGGGGATTAGGATCGCGACTGCGGAAATGGGAAGGCCCACGGCTTCTAAAACCATCATCATGGTGACCATCCCGGCGCTGGGGATACCGGGAGCACCGACCGACGCGATCATGGCGGTAAAAAAAACGATCAGCTGTTGAGTTAAATTCAATTCAATGCCCGCCAGGTTCGCAACAAAAATGGCTGCGATCGCTTCATATAAGGCTGTCCCGTCCATGTTGATCGTAGCACCTAACGGGAGAACAAAGCGAGAAACATCTTTGTTGACCTTTAAGTTGTTTTCAACACATTCAATACTGATCGGCAAGGTGGCAGAACTGGAACTGGTGGAAAAGGCGGTGAGTAAGGCTTCCTTAAAAGAATAAAAAAAATGCCAGGGAGTGATTTTGGTTATGCAAAATAGAATTAAGGGCAAAACCACAACGCCATGGAACAAGGTCGCTGCGATAACAACAGTGATGAATTTGCTCATAGCAAATAGGAGATGATGATCTTGCTGGGCGGTTAAGAGCGTCAGCAGAGCCATCAGTCCCAATGGTAATATTTTCATGATCCATTGAACCATCATCATGATGAGTTCAAGCAATTCGTTGAGTAGATTCAGTATTCCTTTTCCTCGTCGATCTCCAACGAGAACAAGGGCAATTCCTAAAAATATGGCAAAGATGATGGTTGGCAATATTTGTCCTTGGGCCATGGCCGCAAACGGATTAAGGAATAGACCGTTGATAAATTTTTTTCCGAATTCAGCGAGAGTAAAGCTTTCTTGCAGATGGCTTTGGTCAACATTTTGGCTGAACATAGCAAGATTTAACCCTTTGCCGGGTTGGAAGGTGTGGACAGTTGCGAGACCTAAAATGATGGCAAGAGAAGTTGTGATGAAAAAATAAAAGAGCGTCAATGTCCAGACCTTCTTTATCTGCGCGTGTCCTCTTAAGTTGGCAATTCCAACCGCGATCGACGCGAAAATGAGCGGAATGATGACCATTTTTAAAAGATTCAGAAATATTCCGTTACCAATGAGGTCGGCGAAATAAAGGGTTGTCTTTGCGAAGGGGGATTCTAACCCGGATGAATTGAGAAATGATCCTAGAGCGATCCCCAGAATTGTCCCGACAAAGATCTGCTGATTATTGGAAGGCATTTTCATGATCTTGATTGATTTATGTTACAATAGCTAATCAAGTCGAACCAGAGATTTTTTTGCTTTTATGAAAACAATTTTGTCCAAAATTTTAAAAAAAACATTCCCTGATGCAAAAATCACGGTCGAGGATTTGAGCGTTCTTCATAGCAAACATCCTGAGGCAAAAACCCGAGGAGGAGGCCATTACGAAGTAATCATTGTTTCTGATGTCTTTACTGGGAAAACTACGCTGATGCGTCATCGTCTTGTTTATGAAGCCCTACAGAATGAACTCGCCCAAAACATCCATGCCTTGAAGATCAAAGCGCAAACGTTCAAAGAAGCTAGACGCTAATACAACGACTCATTGCGAGGAGCCTTCAAATTTAAAATAGCGATGAAGCAATCCTTTAGGTAAGATTGCTTCGCTTCGCTCGCAATAACACCTGATTCATAACCCTTTTAGCGCTGCTTCAGCTTTTCGAGCGGCGTTACGGACAATTTCGGGGAGCGCGGGGTGGATGTAAATCATGTTTAAAAGATCGTCGAGGGTTCCTGATTTATTCATAAAGGCAATCAACATATGGATCATATCAGAGGCCTCCGGACCGATGATGTGGGCCCCAAGGATTTTTTTAGTTTTGCGTTCAATCAAAATTTTTACAAAGCCATGATCTGCCAACAACGCCATGCCCATGGCACTTTTGGAATAATTGTTTAAACCGACGACATAATCAATTTTTTCATCTTTGAGTTGTTCTTCAGTCTTTCCAACACCAGCCACTTGCGGATGAGAGAAAACCGCGTGTGGCATTGGTGGATAGCGGATCGGTTCTGCGGATTTTTCAACGATCTTGGTGCGAAAGAGATACTCACCTTCAAAATTGACACTATGACGAAAGAGAAAGTTGCCCGCGCAATCCCCTAGGCCGTAAATGCCATCCACGGTTGTCTGCAGACGATCATCAATCTTAAGAAATCCTTGTTCCGTTAATGCAATGTCGGTATTTTTTAAATCCAAGGTGTCATTGTTAGGCACAACACCCGTCGCTATCAAAAGGGCATCGGCCAATAAATTTTCTTGAGAGCCATCGTTATTTTTGATGGTCACGCGAAAGAGGCCGTTGCGATAGTCAACTTTCGATGGGGTAACACCCATCTTGACCCGATGATACTTTGAAAAAAATCGCCGGAATTCCTCCACAACCTGGGCGTCTTCATGACGTAAAAATTTGCTTCGCACCAAAAAGGTGACTTCAGTTCCCAAGGCCCCGTAAGCATGTCCCAATTCAACGGCGATGTACCCAGCGCCGATAACAATCATCGATTTAGGGAGAGTGGGATTGCGTAACGCCTCCGTACTGGTCATATAAGGAGTGCCTGCCAAACCTTCGATATTTGGAATAGCAGGGCGGGCACCTACGGCAATGAAAATTTTTGGGGCCGTCAATTTTTGTCCATTGACTTCGATGATTTTATTTTCTAAAAATCGGGCCTGGCCATGCAGAAAATCAATGTTGGGATTTTTTTTATACCCAGCTTCGATGCTTTGTGAATCTTGATCAACCGTTTTGGAAATTCGGGCAATGAGATTAGCAAAATTGACTTGAAATTGTGGGTTGTTTTGAATGTCGAACCGTTGGGCTTCTTTGATGGCAATGGCCACATCAGCCGGATGAATGAGCATCTTCGACGGGATACAGCCACGGTTCAGACAGGTGCCGCCCAAGGCGTCTTTTTCAATGCAGGCCACCTTGAGACCGAGCCGGGCAGAAGGGGATGTAATTTTAGCACCACCACCGGAGCCAATGACAATGACATCGTAATTTTTCATAAAATAGAACTTAAAACCCACTTCTGACCCCGTAGGTCAGAAGTGGTTGCTGGTCTAAAAATTGATAGAGTCGTTTGATGACATCTTGCGGTTCAAGATATTGCATCAAATCTTTACGCAGATGAGCCACGTTTGGGACTTCTTTAAGATATCCCGCATAATATTTGCGGAATGTGGTGACCCCGTAGGGTAGCCCGCGATGTTGGGCAGAAAGTTTGAGATGTTCGATGCAGACATCGATCCGTTCTTTGATCGAAGGAGGGGACAGCTGCTTACCGGTTTTTAAAAAATATTTGGCCTGTCTGAAAAACCAGGGGTTGCCGATGGCCGCTCGCCCAATCATCACCCCATCACATCCTTCATCAAATAATTGTTTGACCTTTTCCGGGGAGTCAATGTCGCCGTTGGCAATCACCGGCAGCGTTGTTGCTTTTTTGATTTTTTCGATCCAAGTCCAATCAGCGGTTCCTTGATATCCTTGGCAGCGGGTACGGCAATGGACAGTCAAGGCATGAATCCCGCATTGTTCCAGCATTTTTGCCACATCAAGAATCACAATGCTTTGATCGTCCCAGCCCAGCCGTGTTTTAACCGTTACCGGGAGCTTGGTTCCTTTGACGGTTGCCTTAACAATTCGTTCAAATTGATTGAGATCGCGCAATAATCCAGCGCCTTCCCCGCGAAACGCGTGATTTTTGACCCAACAGCCGCAGTTGATGTCAATGAAATCTGGCTGTAATTTTTCAACACGCTGGGCCGCACCATGCATGGATTCTTCAACGCCGCCATAGATCTGAATCGCAACGGGTCGTTCTTCTTCAAGGACCCGGATTTTTTTTAGCGCTCTTTTAGCCTCACGGATGATCGCTTCAGAACTGGTGAATTCGGTGTAAACAATATCAGCACCCATGCGTCGACAAATCAGGCGGAAGGGGATGTCGGTCACGTCCTCCATGGGAGCTAAGACAATCGGTTGTTTGATGTCAATTGGGCCTATTTTCATGGAACAAATTATACTGAGAAATTCTTGCAATTGCAAATGGTAACGAATTGTTGTATAAAGGTAGCATTGAAAAGAGGGAAAACCCTTTGATTTTAGAACAGCGAGGAGTTTAGCGATGTTTTGGATAAAAATGGGAAGCATTTTGATGGCCTTAGCCGTGACCCTTGGCGCTTTTGGCGCCCATGGACTTCGTTCGCAACTAACACCAGAGGCCATGATGACATTCAAAACTGCGGTGCTCTACCAGTTCATCCATGCTTTAGGAATCTTGTTGATCGGAATTTTAAGTTTGCAAATGAAGACACCGTTGCTAGATTACAGCGGTTGGTGCTTTTTAGCCGGAATCATTTTGTTTTCTGGAAGTTTGTATGTCTTGGCAGTAAACCCAATAAAATTGATTGGAATCTTAACGCCGCTCGGCGGACTTTTGTTTATCAGCGGCTGGGTAATCCTTTGTTTTATTAAATCCTGAAATGATCAAAAATCAAACCATATCCTTTAATACCTTAGGTTGCCGTTTGAACCAGGCAGAAACAGCGGTCATCGAAAACACCTTTGTTGACCGGGGCTACACAATTGTTAATTTTCAACAGCCAGCTGATGTGGTTGTGATCAACACTTGCACTGTCACGGAAAATGGCGATGCTGATACGCGTCGACTGGTCAATAAAATCAATCGGCTCAATCCCAATGCCAAGATCGCTTTAATCGGTTGTCAGGCGCAGGTCCAAAAAGAACAGTTGGCCGCGATGAATAATGTCAAATGGATCATAGGTAACGCCGCAAAAATGGATTTGGTTTCCATCCTCGAGAAGGAACTGGAACCAGAAAAAGCCAAGGTGATTGCCCCGGCCTTTTCCCGTGCGAGTTTTCGTCACCCTGCTGCAGGGATTGATCGTCACCACACTCGAGCAAATTTAAAAATCCAAGACGGTTGTGATTTTTTTTGCTCATTTTGCGAGATTCCTTATGCCCGAGGTCGGGCCCGCAGCCGGGTGTTTGAAGACATCCTTTTAGAAGCCAGAGTTCTGGTCGCTGCCGGGCATAAAGAGATCGTGTTAACCGGCATCAATTTGGGTACTTACAGCGACGATAAACATCGTCTGCTTGATGTGATTAAAGCTTTGATGGATGTCGAAGGACTTTTGCGTATCCGCATTTCTTCGATTGAACCGACCACGATTCCAGATGATCTGATTGCATTGATGAAGACAAATAAAAAACTATGCCGCCATCTGCACATTCCTTTGCAAAGCGGGAATGATAAAACACTCAAGGTCATGAAACGGAAATACACTGTTGCTCAATATGACGAATTCATACAAAAAGCCTTTCAAGAAATTCCAGGGATTTGTTTGGGTACGGACGTTATTGTTGGTTTTCCAGGTGAGAGTGAAGAGGATTTCAAATTTACCTACGAGTATTTGCGAGATTCCACGTTGCATTATTTTCATGTGTTTAGCTATTCGGAAAGACAAATGGCCAAGAGTCAGTATTTACTTGGCCGAGTAGATAACGAAATTATTCAAGAGCGTAGCCAAAAATTACGTCAACTCAGTCAACGTAAGCGTGAGTTATTTTATCGATCGCAGCTAAATACCACCCAAAACATCATTTTTGAAGAAGAAAATGATGGATTGTGGAGCGGATTTAGCGATAATTACCTAAAAATAACCGTAAAAGTAGATCGAAATATTAAAAACGAATGTCTTCCGGTCATTTTCAAAGAGTTGCAACTCGCTGGAAAGTTAAGGGGAGACTTGGTTTAGAAAAATTTTAAAATATTTTTGACCTGCCCTTTAAAAATCCAATTCTTATATGTTATACTTTACGCGTCCTGATTGGTTTTTACTTAAGTGCTAGGACTGTTGAGGGTTTTAGAAAATCCCGCCCAATCAGATCAACAAAAATCAAAGATTGTTATGCGCAATTTTATTCAAAATACAGTAATCTGCAACTTTGTCATTGCTTTGACGCTGACCAGCAACTGCAAGTCCGTTTGGGCAGAATCAAATTACCCCAAAAGCCTCATATCCGACAATCAATGTGAAGATTTTACTTTTGACGCGTATGGGTTTGTCGATCCCAATAATAAAAATATCGTGTTCAATTGGGATTTTAATGACGACACAACCAGCCAACAATCGATTGTCCAGCATTTCTACGCTGACCCTGGGGAATATCAGGTTCAGCTCACTGTTCAAGACCTTTCAACTCCTTTAAGCAAAACAACTGTTTACCGTCAACTCGTCAAGACCAGAGGGCTGGCCAGCATTGATTTTGTGATTCCGCAGGCGGTCTGTACAGAAGAAGAAAAAACATTTTTGGGAGAAGAAAAAAATATTTCCAACTATTCGCAGCCGGAATTTAACTGGGATTTTGGCGACGGAACGCAAGACACTGGTAAAGAAGTAACTCATCGGTATGAAAAAGCTGGTGAATTTGAAATCAAACTCACTGTGAATGACGGCTTTGCTACTTCTTGCAGTGAGCACTCAAAGACTGACACGATTCAAGTCAACGCCCCACCCAAAGCCATCGCAGGTGAGGACATCAACATGCTTTGCATTGAAGACCCGCATAATTTGAAGGTTGATTTTGACGCCTCAAATTCCTACGACGACAACTTTAAAGACCAACTGGCATTCATTTGGGATTTTGGCGATGGGACCTCGCAGGAAGGGATAAAGGTTTCTCACCAATATCAACGTTTAGGCAATTATACAGCGACACTTACAGTCAAAGACAATTCTGGCTTGACTTGTAATACCGATCAGGATCAGGTGAAAGTGCTTCTTGAGCTCGCCGCGCTAGCAGATGCTGGGGAAAGTGTCAAAGCTTGTCCCGGGGCGCCAATTGATTTCAACGGATCCGTTAAGAATGTTCCTGCCTCGTCGGTGATTGCAAATTGGGACTTTGCTGATGGTTTCACACAGCAAGGGTTTTCCGCAAGACATACCTACAAAAAGGGCGGGGACTATAAGGCAAAGTTCAATGTGAATGACAAAAATGGCAAAGTGTGCGACGGCAATACCGCCACCCGTTTGGTGCGGATCAATGAACCTCCTGTTGCCAATGCAGGCAGCGATATCACAAAAAAATGTCTGGCCAGCTCCGAAGATTTATGGGTGACCCTGAACGCCTCTGGAACGCAAGACATCAATGAAGAAGATGAAATTAGTTATTTTTGGGATTTTGGCGACGGCACGGCTGGGACTGGCAAAGTGATTGATCACCGTTACCCGAAAAGCGGGGATTATGTTGTAAAACTTTTAACAAAAGACAATTCTCAATTGTCTTGCAATTCAAGCTCGGATCAAATGAATGTCAGTTTAAGACGGGCGCCCAGAGCTGATGCCGGAAGTGATGTCATTGCCTGTGTAGGGGATAAATTACCCTTTGATGGATCAGGTTCTTTTGCTGAAGAAAATCAAATTCTGATGGGCCGCTGGGATTTTGGCGACGGCCGAACAGAGCGGGGCATCAAAACTTTGCATTCCTATAAAGAGCCGGGAACCTATCGGGCCCAACTGCAGGTTCGTAACGCCTTTGATGACAGCTGTCCATTTTCACCAGATGAACGGATCGTGACCATCAACGCAGCACCCAAGCCACAATTGCAAGTCAGCACCACTGGCCGTGTGGCACAATCAATTGTTTTTGATGGAGCGGCAAGTACCGATGGAAACGGAAATTCTTTGACCTACTATTGGGACTTTGGCGACGGCACAGCTTATTTTGGCCGGGTCAAAGAACACCACACGTACCAAAACACCGGTGATTACACTGTCACACTTACCGTTGACGATGATCAACAATCTCCTTGCTCCCGCCAAAGTGTCACAAAAAATATTTTTATCTCGTCTTAAATTCCTGAGAAATCACTCCATGTTTCGATAGGAGTATGCTAAAAGTAGCATTGTAAACTTTTTCATTTTGCGGTTTTTAAAAACTACGCTGATGCAACCCATCAATACATTTGAAGTCAATTGTCCCTATTGCGGTGAAATGATTGAGTTGCTGATCGATCAATCCGTGGGTTCCCAGGAGTATACCGAGGATTGTTCGGTGTGTTGCCGGCCGATGTTGGTTGCTGTACGTCGTGACCGACAGGGAGGATTCTTTGTTGACGTTCGTAGCGAAGGGGAATAAGAGACAATTCGAGCGGTATTGCAAAGGATTTGACAAGGATTTTGAAATGGTATATACTATAGTATATCACAAATAAAGGGGGTGATTGAATGCAGCTTGCCAAATTATTTTTCAATGGACGCAGTCAGGCCGTTAGACTTCCTAAAGACTGTCGGTTCAGCAAAGGAGAAAAGGAGGTTTATGTTCATATGGTGGAAGGGATGGTTATCTTGATCCCGAAAAAAAATCCGTGGGGACCGATGCTGAATAGTCTGGATAAATTCACAGATGATTTTATGAATAAGCGAGGTCAACCTACGCATCAGGATTCCCGTGAGGATATTTCATGAAGTATCTGCTGGACACGAATATCTGTATTTATATCATCAAAAAGAAACCCGACCAGGTGTTAAAAAAATTGATAAGTCAGGATATTTCCAATATCAGCATTTCTTCAATCACCTTAAGCGAACTAGAATATGGTATTGAGAAGAGTTCATTTAAAGAACGTAACAGACTGGCTCTTACGGAATTTCTCGCTCCCATAGCTATCCTGCCATACAACGATTATGCGGCCTTGGCTTATGGTAAGATCAGGTTTTTTTTGGAAAAAAAAGGGATCGCGATTGGCCCATTGGATACGCTAATCGGAGCACACGCTTTATCCATAAAAGCAACTTTAGTCACCAATGATCATCGGGAGTTTGAACGAATTCCTGGATTAAAGGTCGAGAATTGGTGCGCATAATTCGCAAAAGCAGTTTTCATCTGCAGCGTATGAAGTGAGGCTTTATCCTTTTTCTCTTTTTTGTCTTCGTATCGAACGCGTCCCAAAATTAAATCTCCAGTACGTCTAATCGATTTTTTTAAAACCCTATTTCAATTTCGGAGGTTTGTCCATAAAAATTAGACCAGACCTGGACGGCCGGGGCCAAGATCAATTGGTGATGATTATCTGCCCCCACAGTTGTAAACTGCGGGGGCAGAGTATAATTTTTACCACGATTACGCCTTGCTTTAAACGTATTATTCAACTAGTATAAAAGTCAAATTTGAACTTCGTTACTCGAGAGAATAATTTTTTAAATGAAACAAAATATTCTATTTAAAATTTTCAAAATGGGGGCTCTGTGTTTGCTATTTGTTCTTCTCCTGATTGCAAGCATAATGGTCTTTTTCGATCAAGCGATTTTAGTACGAAAGGACACCATTTTCCGTGTCAAGACGGATGAAAAAGTTGTGGCCTTGACCTTTGATGATGGCCCTTCTGAGATTTGGACCCCGCAGATCCTTGATGAGCTCAAGAAAGAAAATGTCAAGGCAACGTTTTTTATGATTGGGGAGCATGTTAAAAAATACCCGGAGATAGTCAAAAGAGTGGCGCAGGAAGGCCATGACATCGGAAATCATACTTATGACCATCACGGAATTTTTTATTATAAGCCAGAAGAATTGTATCGGGAAATTAAGGATACCGAAAAAATCATAAAAGATGTGACTGGGAAAACGACCGTTTATTTTCGACCGCCGAAAGCTTGGATGACCGAGGATGAAAAGCTGCAAATGGTGGACTTGGGATATCAAACGGTCTTATGGACCTTGAATTCTAAAGACTGGGTCACTTTTGATGACAAATACATCATCCGATATCTTCTCAAACATGTTCAACCAGGAGACATCATTCTTTTTCATGACAGCGGTGGGGTTTTCGGGACCGAGGGAGGTAGCCGCCATGAAACGGTTAAAACGATTCCCAGGCTTATTGAAAAGTTAAAAGAAAAGGGTTATCGATGCGTCACAATAAGCGAATTGCTGGAGTTGAGCAAACAGCACAATTGATGAATTCAAATTTAAAGTACATTTTGACCCTTCTTTTCTGCAGCATCATTTTTTTTATTCTTGGAAATAACCTCATCAGCTTGACCAATCCCGACGAAGTTTTTTACTCTCAGTCTGCTAAGGAAATGATCCAGCATGACACCTGGATGGTGCCTTATATTTTTGGTCAGCCGCAGTTTGAAAAACCAATCTTTTTATACTGGTTACTGCGTTTGGGATACGCGATGTTTGGTATTGGCAGTTTTGGCGCGCGATTTTTTCCTGCCTGTTTTGCTGTTTTGGGATGTCTGACTTGTTACTTTTTTTGTAAATTGGTTTACAAAAATGAAAAAAAGGCGTTTTTCTGCTCGGTGATCATGATGTCTTCCGCGCTTTATATCGGTTTGGCAAGAATCGTTTTGACCGACATGATTTTTTCCGTTTTTATTTTTTTGTCATTGGTTTCATTTTATTTCACATATCTTAAGCCCGATCACAAATTCAAAGGGATGATGCTTGCTTGTGGTTTTTCGGCGTTAGCTGTTCTGACCAAAGGGGCGCTCGGTTTTGTTTTCCCGGCTGCTATCATAATTTTATTTTTATTGGTCCAACGGCAAATGAAATTTTTGTATTCGAAAGCCTTGCTTTGGGGCATAGCCCTTTTCCTTATCTTAACGATTCCTTGGTACGCGTATTTGATCAAATTATATGGTGGGCAGTTTATCAGTGAATTTGTATTTAATGACCATGTCCGACGGATTTTTGAAGCTGAACATAGAGGCAACGACACCTGGTATTTTTATCCGATGACGATGGTGTTGGGAATGATGCCTTGGAGTGTTCCGACGATATTTGCGTTTTTTGGGTTGCCAGCGCGCTTGCGCGAGGGAAAGGACAAAACTTTATACTTTTTTCTTCTTAGCTGCCTTGGGGGTGGCTTAGGAGTGGTGCTGATCGCTCATTCTAAATTGGTCAGTTATATTTTTCCCGTATTCCCGGCGCTTGCCATCATAACAGCGGATTATCTCTGGAACTTGATTAGCGAACAGAAAAATCGGATTTTTTTTATCAATCTGCTCTTGTCTTCATTGCTGGTGATGGCAATTTCGATCGCTTTGCTGTTGGTGTCTTCAGGAAAAATCCCTATCACCGTCAAATATTATGAATATCTACCCGATAGCGCTTTTGTACTTAAATTTTTTTGGGGATCGTTCTGCCTTATCGCTGGAGCGTTCTTCTTCTTTTGGTTAAAAAGACCGAAAGGAAGCATATGTATTTTGGCTTTACAGGTGCCGATGATTTTGATGATGATTTTTTTATTTCACGATAAATATGAACCGTATATCTCGAGCAAACAGGCAAGTGAATATCTTTTAAAAAATCGCAACGTTGAAAACACGATCCTTTGTTCAAAAATGTTTGCTCGCGGAATCCGTTTTTATACCGATAAGGATGTTGCGGTGTTGGGAGAAAAATTTTTTAGTCCACATCCCATTTTGATGCTGAACACCGACAGCAGCATCCTGGATTTCCTATCCAGACAAAAAACGTCCTATGCCATTGTCAAGAAATCTCAATTCGCAAAACTGCAAACGGTAACCCAGGGACATTTTGTTGTCAATGAATTGAAACATCTGGGCGATGCTTATATCATCGAAATCCGTTCCAGCTTGTGAAGAGTTCCAACCGTTCTTAGCTTGTCATGAATAAAAAAAATACCAACATAGTTTACTTTTTAATGATGTTCGTTTTCGGAACCGCGTTGTGGTTTGTCCTTCTTCAAGGGAAAAATCTCGAAGCGGTTAAATTGTCAATCCCGTCATCCGTTGAGGCAAATTCGCCGCTAACGCATCCGTCTGGCCTCTTCACAAATTTGCAAGAAAACTGCCATCATCCACTGGCGATCCTTATCATTCAACTGTTTTGCATTATGATCACGGCAAGAACTTTTGGCTACTTGATGACAAAAATCGGGCAGCCTTCGGTTGTCGGTGAGATCATTGCTGGGATAGCCTTAGGACCGTCGCTGTTGGGATTGTTTTTCCCGGGATTCTCCCAATTCCTTTTCCCGGACGAATCCTTGAAAAGATTGCAGGTTTTAAGTCAGATCGGTCTGGTTTTATTTATGTTCATCATCGGGATGGAGTTGAACGTCGGCGTATTGAAAAAAAAGGCCAAAGCCGCGGTGATTATCAGCCATGCCAGCATCATTTTTCCTTACTTTCTAGGTGTGCTGCTGGCCTATTTCCTTTATCCATTGTATGCCCCAGCAAGTGTTTCTTTTAGCGCCTTTGCCTTGTTTATTGGGATTGCGATGAGCATCACTGCCTTTCCGGTATTAGCGAGGATCATTCAGGAGCGCAATTTGACCCATACAACAATTGGAACGATCATCATCACCTGTGCCGCGGCCGATGACATTACGGCATGGTGTCTTTTGGCATTGGTTATTGCTATCGCGAGCGCTGGAGGGATGATTAGCGCTCTTAGCAGCATTATGATGACGCTCATTTATGTTTTATTGATGTGGTTTGTCATGCGGCCTTTGCTGCACCGTTTGGCGAGCAAGTACGATACACCAGAAAGCGTCAATAAAACCGTCGTAGCCTCCATATTCGGTTTGCTGCTTTTATCGAGTTATTTGACTGAGATCATTGGTATCCACGCGCTTTTCGGGGCTTTTTTAGCCGGTGTTATCATGCCACCGCAAAAAGAATTCAAACGCGCTTTAACGGAAAAAATCGAAGACGTAAGCCTGGTATTGTTATTACCGCTATTTTTTGTTTTCACCGGATTACGCACCCAGATCGGATTGCTCAATCATGTTGGGTTGTGGGGCAGCTGCTTTTTAATCATCGATGTGGCGGTCTTAGGAAAATTTGTGGGCAGTACGGTTGCGGCTAGATTTGTTGGTCAAAGCTGGAAGGATAGCCTTTTGATCGGGGTATTGATGAACACCCGCGGACTCATGGAATTGGTTGTTTTGAATATTGGGTACGATGTAGGCATCCTTTCCGCGGAAATTTTTACCATGATGGTCCTTATGGCGCTGGTAACTACGTTCATGGCTGGGCCACTGATCAATGTGATCGAGAGCTCTTTTGCGTCGAGAAAAAAGAAAAAAATGAAAAAAGCCAAAGAGGGATTTCATATTTTGCTTTCATTTGGATCACCGCAATCGGGCAGCCGTTTGCTTGAATTGATGCATTGTTTGAGTTTTTTACAGAATAAGGAGTCATCGCTCACCGTGGTTCATTTTTCTCCAAGTGCCGATATTTCGATATTGGAAGCGGAACAGCATGAACAAGAGGCCTTTGAGCCAATCAACCATATGGCTGAGCGATTGGACGTTGTTTTTAACAAGATTTTTAAGGTCACTGATCAGGTAGAAAAAGAAATGATCAAGATGGTTGATGAGGAGACTTATGATGTTGTGTTGGTCGGCGGTTCACGGGAATTATTTTCTGAAGACAGAACAGCAGGAAAAGTTAAGGCGCTGATTCAGCACACCGATTCGGCGGTAGGGGTTTTTATCGACCGTGGATTTAGAAGGATAAACAGGGCCGTTATGATTGTAAAAAACAACACCGATTCTTTCTTACTTAAGTACATCAAAAATTTTCTTAGCTGCGATGAAAAAAACAGTCTGATCATCCTCGATGAGGATGGGGCTTTGGCAAGCAGTGTGAACACGGCGAAATGGGTGGCGGAATCCGGCTTAAAAGGAAATTTCACTTTAACTGGAAGGTTGGAGGCGGCGGAAAAGGAATTTTACAAAAAATTTGATATCGCCATAACCAGCCTTTCGCTATGGGATCAACTCTCAGACAAACAAAATGTTTGGTTGAATCAAATGCCGTCGGTATTGATTCTGAGCAAGTAAGGAGATCAGGATGGAAAAGAAAATTATTCAAATGTTCATTATCGTAGGGTTGGGGCTTGGTTTTGTCAGGCCAGGGTCAGCGTCGCTAAACTTTGACAAACTAACATCAACGGATGTTGAGCAAGTCCAGAACCTTTTGGCCAAGCTGGAACCGCTGATCAAGGGGCGCGAGGCAGTGCAATCTTTAGCAACCCTGACTTTTGATGAATTGTATGCTCCGTTAAATGAATCCGAACAGTCCTTTCTCAAAGAGTTCCAAAATTTAAAGGGTGATGAGTTAGGAGTAAGCATTCCATTTCGAGGCATCGCGACCGGAAAGGAAGAGTTGACTGTTATCAAAGATCAGCAAGTGACGATCAATGACAAAGCAACAATTTTGCCCCCGCAGTACCTTCCGCCAAATGTTAATGAGAAATACCTTGAAATGATGGTGGCTATGGAAAAGGATTTGGGCAAACGTCTCTTTGTGGAATCTGGGTATCGTTCCAGCGCTTACCAACTTTATCTTTTCATTTTTTATCTTAAAAATCATGATTATTCGATACGGGAGACCGTCAAATGGGTGGCGCTGCCTGGATACAGCGAGCACGGGGCACCGCAATTTCAGGCGATTGATTTCATCAGCGCGAATGGAATCAGCGGAGAGGAAAACCCTCAACTTTTTGAGGATTTGCAGGAATACCATTGGCTGCTTGAAAAAGCCGGTCGTTATGGATTTATTCTGTCTTATCCGAAGGGGAAGCCCGGCATTACGTTTGAGCCATGGCATTGGCATTATGAACAATCAGAAGTTAATTCCGCGGATGTTTCGCGTCCACCAACGCCACCAGTTCATTGATTTTAGCTAAAAGGGTGTACACCATGTTTTTATCTTTAAGTTTTTTTCGAAAATATAACATAACCTTCCGTTTGATTACGACGTGCACATTATTTTTGTCTATGATGTTAAGCATATTTGGGTGCAGTCCGTTATCGTCGGGTAATCGTGTCGCAGCACCAAGTCAACTTCCCCATACGACCTGGCAAATGAATGCCCCAGGATTTTGGATCAGCCGCCATCCCCAGCCAGATCAAACGATTTTAACTCCGCAACAAATTGAGGAATTCAACCGCAACATTTTTAACGAACTCAAATTGACTACGGATTTGGCGCAATGGCCGACCAATTACGCGGGAGAAACGCTCAAGACTGAATTGAATCGAATTCTTGATCATCTCAACCAAGAACAGCTAGTATTCATTGACGGTAAACCTATCAACAAAGAATATTGGTCGTCGATGCGGGAAGCCAGCAATTTTGACCAGATTGCGAAAATTATCCCTCGGCAATATGGTTTGATTGTTAGTTATGCCGACCAGCGTTTTTTGCCAATCAGCGAAGGGCTGTATGCAAAGGCAAATGATGTTGATTTTGATGAACTGCAAAACAGCGCTCTTGACCCGGGAACTCCGGTCGTTATCTTGCACAAAAGCGCCGACGCTCAATGGCTTTATGTTGTCTGTCCGATCAGCAGCGGATGGGTCAAGGCAGAGCATGTTGCTTACGCATCAGACAATGAATTCAATCGATTCCTATCTGCGTCTTTTGTTGTTATAACTGTCGATAAGGCGGATGTCTATTTGGATCGAGGCCTGATAAATTTTTATGGAGCATTGCGGATGGGTGTCCGGTTGCCTTTGCTTGAGCAGCGTGGAGAAGTGACCGAGGTTCTTGTTCCAATCCAACGTCCCAACGGTGATGCTGAACTTGTTTCTGGTTTTATCGAAACGAATCAAGTTAACAACGGCTATCTGGCATATACGCCGCGACAAATCATTGAACAAGCCTTTAAACTTCTGAATGAGCCTTATGGCTGGGGTGATATGTATGGCGCGCAGGATTGCTCGCGTTTTTTACAGGAAATTTTTGCTACCGTTGGGATAACATTGCCCCGGGATTCCAAAAATCAGATTCAAGTCGGGAAACTGCTCACTGATTGGAACGACGTTACTACGGATGCAGATAAATTGCAGTTATTGCAAGAAAAGGCAATGGGTGGAATAAGCCTCCTCGGGATGCATGGGCATATCATGCTCTACCTAGGAAGCATTGACGAAAGGGCCTATGCGATCCATGCCGTGTGGGCGTATCGTCGTCCCCAAGATCACCAAGATGAAGTTGTTGTCCTTAACCGTGTTACTTTATCGGATCTTTCGCTTGGGGCAGGATCGCGACGAGGATCTTGGTTAAAACGCATCAACGCGGTCCGGCTACTGGGATTGTAATCATGCTCAATCAAAATTGGCAAATCAAAGAAGCAAAGGTCT
>JAHFFT010000012.1 GCA_023247795.1 Candidatus Omnitrophota bacterium | reverse complement strand
TAAACCCGCGGGCTTCCGTCATCCAAGTTGGGATTTTGGATCTCAATTTTGAAATGCGGGACTCCAACCATAGACTGAGTTCCTGAACAGATTCTATTCTCTTGAGTTGGCGAGGGGACTTGCGCAAAACGTCTAAAGCTAGGGCTAATCTCCCCTTTTGAATATGATTTTCGAGTTGATCAACTTGGTTCAGCTCCTGGCGGCGCGCATGCTCCCGAATATCTTGAAGAAGTGCTGGAACATTCCATTGCAAAACCGCTTCTTCCGTGAGTGTATTCAAATCAGTGAAAAAAGACGCGTACTTATTCCATTGTTCATCAATCGCCTCATTTGAAAATTCCTCTTCACTGAGACCAAGAAACGCGCGTATTCTCGCCCGATCTTGATCCTGGGGCGTGAAATTTTTTAATTGAGAAAGAAATCCATCTCTCCAAAAACGTTCACTGAGCGCTTCATCCTGACCAATAACCTCAGCGACATAATAGTTGCCATAAACCACCATCAGGCTTAAGGCCATCCTCGCGAATGCTTCATCGGACATCTGCGATTCGGTAAGCTGACGAGTAATAGAATCTGAAACCGCTTTTTCCCAAGCGGATATATTTTCCCACATCACTGCTATATCCACCTCACTTGAAAGTGCGGTGATGAAAGGATGATTCAAGAAGTCCATTAAGATGTTGGTTAATTTCGTGCCCAAAGCGGCTTTGCTTGCTTCGTCTAAATCAGATTTTTCCAGTATCCGAGCGAGAAATTGCTCTAAGCCTTTCTTCTTATTTTCTTCGGTTCTCTGTTCTTCAGGCTTGTGGTAAAGGTTGTATTCCTGTAAAGCAAGCACAAAAACTTCTTCCAAATCCTCTGTTCCGTAAACTTCTTTAGCCGCCTTTGAAAATGCGGCATATTCTTGATCAGTTAAATGGCTTTGAAGTTTTGATTGATGCTCCGCTAAGAATTCTTTTGCCTCGGGATCTTTCAAAAGTACGTGGATTTTTTCATGGGCGAAGACAACCTTTCTCACCTCTTCGTTATTGAGGATATGCTTGGGATGAGTTTCATCCCATCCATTGGCTTCGTTAATTGCCTTACGTGCGGCCTCCCAAATTTTATCTCTATCCTGATCCGATACGAATTCATCGATGAAGTGAATGCTTCCATCCGGATCGGTCCAGGCCAAACCATGCATTTTGACAATTTCATTCATCGCGATGCCCCCGTCCGCAATCAGGTTCCGCTCAAAAATGCTTCCGATATACGCGGGGAAGTGGAACTTCATAATACCCATATGCCTTCCGAGCGCTTCGTGAGCCCGCTCGATCACTCCTGCTCTTACTTCATCAGATGACAAGCGAGCTTCTTCTAATAGTTTAGGAAGCGTTGCGCTATAAGCGGCAGTCCACAAAACATCGAGATCAATCCGCGCTCTCATTTCGGCCGCTTTTGCGTCTTCCCCAAATATTTGCGCAGATCGCCGAGCGCGCTCTAAAAACCCTTCCTCAACTGCTTGGATCGCGAGTTCCGGTTTATCCCAATAAAAACCAGGGGGCCGCCCGCCGTCACCGAACACCGCGTAGGTCAAAAGACCGTTGACCAAAATCATGGCGGGATCCTCATACTCAATGAGCCCATTATTCCAAATTAAAACGGCCTCTGTTTGTTGAGCTCCTGGATCATATCTCCTGACAAAATCGCCCCTATTGATTGCGGTATTAACGGCATAAGCCTTCTCAGTCAAACTCCCATTGGGTTTCACAATAAACGAATAGGCTGCAATAGATTTGACAATGTCATACCACATTTGATCAGACTCTTCAGGGCTTAGAGGCCGCGCGCTGGCTTCGCTTTGATTCTCCCACTCATAAAGTAAAGAACCTGTCTTACGGTAAACGTGAAGCTCGTTTGAATTTTCAATCCAATCACCCACCAAAACAGCAACCTTCCTTTCGCTCTGCTGAGAGGTGATGGGGACTAGGGATGAATCAAGATTAGAAATGGGTTCCATCATTCCTCTTGGATAGAACGGATAGCTCATCCGCATCACTTCAAGCGCCCTCTGAACACTGGTTGAGGCATCGGTGGTATCACGAGCTACATTGATCACAAATTGAATGCGACGCTGGTCCTTAAGATAAACTTCGGCCTGAATAACATTGGTGTATAAACCCACTTTCACATCCCAAAAGTTAAGTTGAGCAATTGCGTTAACATCCTTGATCGGCAGCCCTGCTGCGGCTGCGGGAGCCAATCTTGGGTTCTGATTGGGATTAGTGATCACGTGATTGATATGATTGATCAGCGTTCCATAAGAAGCATCGGGGCCTTCAAGATATTTCATGGCGGACTGAAGCATTTCATGGTTACTTAACATCCCGCTTCCAGTGACCGCTAAATCAATCGCTAGTTTTAAACGCAGCACATGTTCCTTCTCATCCTCAGTTGCATCTTGGAGCAAATTCGTCAGTTCCTGCTGTGTGCCCACAACCAAATAGTTATAAACATTCCAATCCGATGCCGTTTGAATCACTCCCAGATCTCGAGCCCACCTACGTTCAATCACCGTTTTAGCGGCATTCATCATCGCTTGCATGGACTCTTGAGGGATTGAATCGTAGAGAATGCTGAATGCCTTTCTACTCAAAAACAAGATACCGGCTTCAACAAGTTTCCCTCCTTCAGCTTCTACAAAAAGTTTTAGTTTGTTGGGGCCTATAAAAGCATGCACAGGAAACGGATGCGACCCAATGATTTCAGCGGTGTGGTCAGGTGGAGATTTGGCCCTGAGGGTTTCTTGAACTCCCCGAACATTCACCCCCCACAAACTCGAATCCAAGGCATTGGCAATAAGGTAACTAAGTACCGTAAAAGGAGGACTTTCGCCTTCAAGGTCTACTAACTCTCCATCCTGGTATTTTGGAATGATAACTCCATTACGAACCTGAGCAGGATCTGAAACATCCGTGTAGTAAAGGCGGGTGATATCCCCTTGCGCATTACGAACAACCATCTTTAAGGGTCCCGAGGTGTTTAAGGCAATCACATCTCCCTTCTGAAAAGAAACCGCCTGAGGAGCAATTATCCGAATGGTGGTTGCCACATCCGTTGCATACTGCCTGAGTGCGGTTTCGCGAGGAGAAGTCCCGGAAAATTTCTCGTTGATCTGAGCAATGGCCGCATCTAGCGCTTCTTGCGAAGCTAAGCGATCCCGCAACGCGGAATCATTTTGGATCTCTTCGATGGTGCGGCGAGGGATGGCGACTTGACGGCCGTCAAGGGTGACTGTTTGCGCGCCGAATGCCGCTTCAAGGAAATACGAACGCGTGTGACGCTGATTCTGATCATTTGGAATTTCCGCATTGGGAAGAAGTACTTCTTCAACGAGTTCATGGGCAAGGCCTCTGACGCTTGCCGCATAAATATGAAACTCTTGATTGGCATCATCCTGATGAACAAATGCTTCAAAGGTGCGTCCGCTTGAGGATGCAAAGGCAGGTTTAGTTTCGTCAAGGTGGAAAATAACTTTGTAGTTTTTGTCGCTTACTTTTTTGGTAAGCTCCGGCGGCCCGCGAATAAGATCAGGAAGATTTTCTGCTTGATTAGCTAGCTCACTCAGTTCTCTCTCTCGGAAAATTTGCACCACTTCTGCTCGAGTTTCCTCTTCAACTCGAGTCGCAACATCATCACTTGCTGTTGGAGGAATGTAATCCGCCGTATTTTGAGGATTTGCGAACCGAGTAATCATACTCGTATGTTCTTCAGTGGTCATTGCATCCTGACTTGTGGGGTGAATGCCGTGATGGTCATCCGCTATTTGATCAACAATCATCACGGGAGTTAGCCAGTACATGGTTTTAATGAATGCCTGAATGGGATTGGGACCATTGACAGGGCCCAAATCTTGACTCGGCAAAGTGAGATGAAGCGTGTTATTTCTTGAGGGAATCGTATGCGTTACTTGAGATAAATCCCACCCCGTCTCACTACTCCATCCACGGCCAGGAACAATCTGCCCGATAATAGCGCCTTCATAAAGGTCATTAGGAATGGGTTTGCCGTTTTCATAATCCTCCATATATTGATGTGTGAGAACATAGGCTGTTTGTCTGGCAGTCAGTTGAATATCTTTCGCCAGTAAATTTCCACCTTTAAATACATCTCGGCCCGTGAAGCTCTTATAGGCTTCTTCGTTGAGCATCGTTAACATATCTTTTAGAAAGGTATGTTCTTCTTCAGTCTCATCTGTATAGTTGAGCTCGTTTCGTCTTTGCAAGTAAGTAGATAAAAGAAGTTGCATAGACAATAAGGCATCTCCCAAGTAAGCGGCCTGGACGTATCTTTGGGCTTTTAGCTGATCTTGATCAACCATATTCAAAAGCATTGAGATACGGTTATCCGCTTGCTCTCTGATGGCAGGATCGTTCATTAAATCATCGATGAAATACATTTCAGCAAAGTCAGCAGGGCCGCTGAGTCTCGGGTTGGGAAATAAAGTCGCCTGAGTGATATCATTGATCCGTCCCGCGCCCGATCTGTTCGGTTGATCATTTCTGACATCCACCATCCAATCATAGCGTCGATCGGTTTCTGTTTGATTGTGGAACAGCTCTATAAGTTCCGTATTGTAGATGCCATGTCCTGCCAGGGTGAATAGGTCATGGATATTGGCGCGGAACGCTTTCTCAAACTCTTCGTGGCTCAGGTCTGGATCATTGAGATAGGTGACATAAGGATTTCGGCCTTGCTCATCCAGGTCTGTTTCATAGACCATGACCGTATAATAATCGTCGGAAGAAAGATAAAAGAAGGTGGTCAGAACATCCCCTGGTAAGGCATCCTTATGGATTTTGGCTAATCTTACCCGTCCTCTGGGATATTGGGCTTGAAGTCCCCATGCGTCTTTATGGCTCTCGAGGAAGTTCATCCAATCATATTCATAGGCTAAAGTTGAAGGACTTTCTCCATCCTTTAAGAACTTAAGGGCGAGCGCTGTATTTTCGGATGATGGATAAACAACTGTTCTAGAGTATTGGCTGTGAGTGCCCCCCTTTAAATTGATATGAAGGGAGTTAGGATCGAGTTCTGTTATCTGGCCTGGGTCAATATTTTCTTTTTTAGGTAACCCAGCAGGACTGGATATTGTTTTGATCGAGGGATCCTCAAAAATGTCTTTCATAAACGCCGGATAATTGGTCCGCGCGGTTCCTTCATCTTGGAAATCGATCGATTGGAGTATTAAAGGTCTTTTTCTTAATACATCCATGATTTTTTCCCTATAAGGAATATTTTGGGGATCGAAATCCCGAATAAAGTTCTCAATGTTATCTGGTGTTAAGGCTTTCTCCTGTGATAAAAATTCAAGGAAGAGTTTAAAATGTTTTTTAAGAAATGATTGAGAGGGATCATGGCTCAGTGCGAAGAAGTGATACGCGGCCGCAATGAGAATTTTGGTTTCATCATCAGGCTGATTTTGCAGATTGCTCAAATACATGCGATGAATATCGAGTCCCGTTATGATCTCACCCAACCAGGTGAGACCAGCATCACTCAAGGATTTGAGGGTATCGGCCGCGGAGAATCGCACATTTGAATCTGGATGACTAAGATTTTTGACGAGCAACTCTAACGGTATTTGGTCTCGTGCTACTTTTCTTGCTTCATTGCTCAAAAGATTCGCGGCGCTCAAGAATTTGAGGATATCCGCTGATTCTTTTTGCACATCCTGATTGAAATTACTAAGGCCTTGGATAAGTGCCTCTAACGGTATTTGGTTGCGCACTGCTTCTCTCACTTCATCGCTCAAAAGATTTGCGTCATTCAAGGACTTGAGGGTGGCCGCGAGGATTTGCACAACAATCCAATGATCACTAAACCCTTGGATGAGCACGTAGGGTGATATTTGATCGCGCACCTTCGCTTTAGCATCATCGCTTAAAAGATTCGCATCGCTCAAAGATTTGAGGATATTGGCTGAGCTTTGCCGCGTAACTGAACCTGGACTCATAAGGTCTTGAAGGAGTGCCTCTAACGGTATTTGGTTGCGCACTGCTTTTCTCACTTCATCACTCAAAAGATTTGCGTCACTCAAGGATTTGAGGGTATCGGCCGCGGAGAATCGCACATCTGAATCTGAACGACTAAGATTCTGGACGAGCAACTCTAACGGTATTTGGTCTCGTACTCTCACTCTAGCATCATCACTCAAAAGATTCGCATCGCTCAAAGATTTGAGGACATGGGCTGTATTTTGTTGTATATTCGGATATGGACGCACAAGATATTGAAGAAGTAACTCTAAGGGTATTTGGTTTCGTACTGCTTCTCTTGCTTCATCGCTCAAAAGATTTGCGTCACTCAAGGATTTGAGGGTATCGGCCGCGGAGAATCGCACATTTGAATCTGGATAACTAAGATTTTGGACGAGGTACTCTAACGGTATTTGGTCTCGTACTGCTTCTTTCGCTTCATCGCTCAAAAGATAAGCATCGCTCAAGGATTTGAGGGTATCGGCCGCGGAGAATCGCACATTTGAATCTGAATGACTAAGATTTTGGACGAGCAACTCTAACGGTATTTGGGTTCGCACTGCTTCTCTTGCTTCATCGCTCAAAAGATTTGCGTCACTCAAGGATTTGAGGTCATCCGCTGTTTCTTTTCGCACATCCTGATTGGAATTACTAAGGCCTTGGATAAGGGCCCCTAACGGTATTCGCTCCTGTACCCTCTTTCTAGCTTCATCGCTCAAAAGTTCTGCATTGACCAAAAGTACTAGAATATCGGCTGACCCTCTTCGCACAGACCAATCTGAATCATTAAGACCATTGACCGCCGCCTCAATTCCTTCTAACAACATTAATATCTGTGATAGCTCAACCTTTTTTTTAATTTTTACCGCGAGTGTGAAGAGTGCTGTAGCTGTATCAACCCCATATTGCCTGAGCGCTACTTCTTCTTCAGATGTTCCTGGAAATTTCTCGTTGATCTGAGCAATGGCCGCATCTAGCGCTTCTTGCGAAGCTAAGCGATCCCGCAACGCGGAATCATTTTGGATCTCTTCGATGGTGCGGCGAGGGATGGCGACTTGACGGCCGTCAAGGGTGACGATTTCTGCGCCGAATATCGCTTCAAGGAAATACGAACGCGTGTGACGCTGATTCTGATCATTTGGAATTTCCGCATTGGGAAGAAGCACTTCTTCAACGAGTTCGTGGGCAAGGCCTCTGACGCTTGCCGCGTAAATATGAAATTCTTGATTGGTGTCATCCTGATGGACAAATGCTTCAAACGTTCTTCCGCTTGAAGATAGAAAGGCGGGTTTGGTTTCATCAAGGTGGAAAATAACTTTGTAATTTTGATCGCCGACTTTTTTGGTAAGTTCCGGAGGCCCGCGAAGAAGATTGAGAAGACCGTCTGCTTGATCGGCAAGCACAATCAATCCTCTATCTCTGAGAATTTGCACGACTTCTTCGTGCATCGTTTCTTCCACTCGACTTGCAACATCATCACTTGATGTTAGAGGAATATAATCCACCGTATTATTAGAATCTGCATACCGAGTAATCATGCTTGTGTGTTCTTCAGTGGTCATTGCATGTCCACTTGTGGGGTGAATGCCGGAGGCAGTTTCTTCACTTAAACGAATCGTTTGCCCAGTAAGCTTTTCAATCAAAAGTTCAACATCGGATTCCAACGAAGCGGACGTTGTATTAAGAAAGTTAATCATGGCATCGGCATCACCCTCATACCCCGCTTGGGCAACAATTGCTGCAAAATTCAAATTCTGAAAATCACGAATCGTTTGCCGAATCTGGTTAAAATCATAAGTGCTAAGGGAGAAGAAAGCCCTCCTATAGACATTATAAGGACCATCATCAAGTAACATCTTAAGATAGCTTAGGTATGCACCATTAAATTCCCTAATCCCTATCAAATCGGGGAAAAATCCCTTATCATAATCAAAGATCATTGGGATTCCTTGGACATCACCCCAATTGGCCGGCTTAGGGTCATATCTACGAATAAGAGTATCAAAAACAAGAATAGCGCTCAGGGCCTGTTTCACATCGTTGTCTGGCAATTCATTTACTTTATAATCGAGCGTGAGGCGGCTCAGATAATATTGGCTAATTTTTTCGGGTGACCGATGTTTAAGGAAGCCAATGTCCTTCACTTCTTCAGGTTTCAACCGGCGAACTTCGGCCACATTCACCAACCCTCTGCCGATCAGATAGGCCAGCCTTTCCCTTTTCGGAGCGTCGTTTATTAGACGGTTCATATCCGTTTGTTCCTTGACGATAAAAAGCCTTCTCTGCTCATCCCTAAAAATCGGCCTCGGCTCCCGTTGATATTCCGGCCCCAACCTTGCTGTCAGGTCAGTCAATTCCTTACCTGTCACTTCGGTATACGTATGCTGAGACTCCATGAAAGGAATCTCTACTTTCTGTCGCATGCGCATTAACCAGCCATATCCTTGGCTATATATTGAAGAACTGACATAGTTATACATATTCACCATAGCTCGACGCCACCAAATTCTCTGACTATTGTCGTAATCTTGATCATTAGAAAAACGATAATTTCCAGACGCCCCAGACTCTAAATAAGAGCGCGGATCCTTAAAACCATAAATCTGACCAAAATCATCGGTATAACTATAGCCTCCTACCTTAAGAGCGCTGCCAATGCGCGGCATAACACGCTCTGCATAATCAGCAATTTGATTGCCTGCTCTATGGGTGTAAAAATCAATACCGCCCGCTAAAACTTCTTCAAGCAAAAGCGGGTAATGACCCGTATCGATCACATCGGTATCATCAATGAAAGTAATTGTATAATCACGCTCTTCATTGGTTCCTGGGTATATCCAGGTGAAATGCAGTTGCGCGTATTCTTGGCCGGTTTGATTAACCGCGCGCACTCTTTGCATACTTACATCTTTAACCCCCATGGCCTTAAGTTCTTGAATAATTCTTAATTGATAGGTCTGCTCATTCAACAAGTACATACCGCGACCACTACCGATTTCAGCCTTATCCGTCACATAAGCGTCTTTTTCATCATCTGATAAGGACAGCCTTTCTCCTTTTGGTAATGCATCAATGGCTGTTTCCAATGCTTGCAAATCCAACTTTGTTTCATCAACTAAATAACCATTATCAGCATTGAATTGCATCAGGAAATGCGAGATATCCGCCCCGGAACCGAAATAAAGGCCGGTGCCCGGCTTATTATCCGGATTCATAATGGCTTTATCCGTCATATCCATTGCCATAGAAACAGGATTTAAAATGGGATTATTGAATAAGGCGAATTCTTCATAATACTGCGCCACAAATTTCGCGTAACCAGCCGCACCAGTCAAAATACCTTGCATAATAGGAAGTTCGTCCATGATCATCTCATCTAAAGAAAAATCTTCATTCAAAAGTCTTAAAATAACTATTTGAAGAACAGGATTATTTTTAGACGCGGCGGCATAAACTTCGGATTCAGCCAAAACGGCTTGAACTTCTTCCTGAAATCGTTCCGTTAAGGTCTGTGGAACCGAAGAATGCCAGGCCTGATGGGTCAACAGGGCTTCGATCATCACTTCTAAGGCTTGACGTTCAGACAAAGAAGCGGCCTGATGACGGGAGATCAACCAATCGTTGAGCCAACTCACCGTATCGCTCTCCCAAAATCCGAGGGCACTGACGTTATTAAAAAATTTCAACTTTTTTCCCCGCGCCTCAAGCGCGTCAACCAAGACTCGGATATTGCCTCCCAGACTGACGAGATAATCCCGAAATTCCTTATCCTTCGCCTGATCCCATTTCGGTTCCGTCGTCGTCAAGCTATCATTGATTTCCGCCAGCAGTTCCCCGGCCGATTTATTTTTATTTTTCCCCAGCGCCTCGAATTTCGGCGCGTTGCCGCGGGCATTCTCCTCGACGTAATTGTTATTGCGAATATATTGTTTGCCGGTAACAGCATTCCCTGCCCGCTGCCAAATGATAATGCCGCCTCGGGTCTGCGCCACAAAATAAGTTTTATCTCCCACCTTAAATCGAGGACTAAAACCTTGCGGTTCCTTTTGCATGATCTCGTGCAAGGCCCTTAAGGCATCCGGTGTTCTGGTATTAAAGTCCTCGGCGGTAAAAGTATGAGCTCCCTGAACGACCCGAATGAAATCGCCCTGGCCGTCATAATAGACCTGGGTGCTGTTTTCATCTTCATACTGCTTACGGTATTCATTCGCATTTTGATAAAATTTCCAAGCTCCTTGCCGCGGCTGCGCTAAAAATTCATCTTTAAAAGTCGCGGCTAAATCTTCCCGGACAATGACCGCTCCTATCGGCAGTTGCACCGCCATCAATTGACCGGCATCATCTGTTAATCCGAGGACCTCAACCATGATCCTGAAAGAATCCGCGCTGACGGCCAAACGAACATTATCCATTCTGGCAGACAATGGCGGCACAGAAAGTTCCCTAAGAGTCTCATAAGCCAACCGTAGACGAGCTTCATCTTCTGGGCTTTCCTTGAGAACCATCTCGACAAATATCTTTTTTAAATTATCGATTGTCCCCAAATAGGCTTTAACTATCCCGGCGGGAAGACTTCCTTTTAACTTTGTGACAGCCCCAACGCGGCTATTTAATAATTTTAATTCAGCTTCGGGAAGAGACAACATCCAGAAAACATTGTCAACGTAATGCGCGACGATTCTCGAACTGCGAACACGTTCACTGGGCTGATACTGCTTAAAGAATGCCAGCAACTGCTTGCGCGCATCCGCCGGCTCCATAACATTTTCTAAGTTTAACTTAAAGTCCTTAACCAATGTGCCTCCCGCGGCCAGGACATTGATATTACTAATCAAGGCGTCAATCTGGTCGATTTCACTATTACTGGTTGTGACTAACTCCAAATAATCCTCAACGCCTTTAGGATTAATTTGTTTTATCTTCTTCCCATCGACCTCAACCTCAACAACCATATTTCTAAGACGCTTAAAAACTTCGTCCCGCAAGTATCGAAAAACCACGGCCTGAACTGGCTGAGGAGAGACAACCCGTGGTGTGGCCAAATACCGATTCAAGCTTTCCCATAAAGCGGTGATCAACTCGACACTTAATCCTGGAACATCAAAAATGTGTAAAACCTCTTCCGCTTCCGGCGCGTTGGTCAGAAATCGCGGGAACTGTTCGGCAAAAAGCGCGACAAGCTGCTCAGAACCGCCAACAACCTGAATCATCTGCTCTGGATTGAGCCGGATCACCCAGCGCCAGATGATCTTGGCTTTTTCCGAAGATGAGATAAATCCGTCCGGCAGAACATCAATAAATTTTTTCAACAAATCCCATTGCGTGACGTCTTGATTCAAAATATTCGAGGCATCTTGTCCGGCAATCGTTAAAATATGCGCCGTGGTGTCGACGCTAAGATGCCTCTCCAATAAAACCCGCTCCTCGGGACTGCGTTGATCGTATTGATGGAGAACAATTCTGACGAGCTGCGGATACTTTTGGTAAAACGCGCTTGGCACTTGCGGATGACCGGCCTGCAGAGCCAAAATTTCCAGACCTTGATGATACGCATCCGTATAGCGGCCTTCGGCAAACGCCATCTGTGCTGTAACGTAAATTTGCGCGCAAACCGCGTCATTGATGCTCGTGGCTAATGATTGCGCCGCGCTCACCGCCGGATCACTGATCCCCTCAACCATAACCAAAAGATCATTCAACTGCAAAGCTATGCCTCGCAATTCTTCCGCCGGCTTTGCGGCGAGATCCGCGCCTTGCCAGGCCGCGCTTAAACTCGTCAGCCGGTCTTTGACTTTTTCTCTCAACGCGACCCGCAAGCTAACCGCTCCTTGCTCAACCGGACTGATATTAAAAATATCTTGCAGACGGGCATTGGCCTCGGCGAGTTCCCCATGATCAAGGTGGGTCTGGGCTTGCGCGAGCCAGTCGGGAATGGTACGACGGCGTTCAAAACGTTTCTGTTCCAGCGCCAGTTTGAGCTGGTGCAACATAGTTCCCTGCCGTTGGGTTTCCCTGGGAAGGTCATTGATCAAAATATTGATCGCGCCGCTTAACGCTCCTTCAAAAACCAATCGGCGGGCTTCTTCCAATTTTGCCTGATACGCTGGGAGCAAATTCGACTGTCGGCGGCGGAAGGTATTTTCCAATTCGGTCTTTCCCGCATCAATCCAGAGGTTGACCGCGATCAGGAAAAACGGTTCATTTTTCATCATGTACAAATCATACAAACGCCTGGTGAGAGCATTCCAGCGCTGGCGCACTTCTGCGTTAGACACGGCCGCCGCGGCCCTTCCGCTCAACTGCCGGATAGAGCCAAGATCGTTGTCGGTCATCGGCAGATTCCACAATTTTCCTTGAATCGGGCCGCTGTAAAAACGCTTCGCCAAGTCTTCCTGATCTTCCAGCGCAGTCAAAACCAGATCTTCACCATACACCACAGCAAGGGCCACCGCCCGACGGGCGAAGGCATCGTCGTCCAAAATCTCTTTAGTCATTTCCGATTGGATTATCCCGAGAATAAGTGTTTCATCTCCCGTGATGGGAAGGAGAAGCCCTTTTTCAGCAAGAATGGTTTCGGCCTCCTGCTTCACATCCAGGGCGATGACAATCGCACGGTTGCGGACCGTTTCCGAGATCTCTCCCCGTAAAAGCGCTTGCTCAATTTCCGTGATTTTATTTTCAGTATTGTTGATCAGAGCAACGAGATAATTGTTATGCTCTTCTACGGTTTGACCCAATGACTGGCGCAAAAGATATCCGCCGAGACTCGACAAGCCGGAGGCGCCTTCCAGATCAGCTTCTCTCACGACCGCCTCAAGGTGTTTCAATCCTAAAATCTGTTCGTCCAGTTCATGCTTGAGTGCCTGGGCGATGATGATCAGACCCTCCGCGTTGAGATTGTCGTGCACCAGCCCTTTGGTCAGATAAACTTTAAGCACCAGCTCGCCATTTTCCTCAACGTACTCTGAAAACGCGGCCGGCCCCCGTTTCTTCGCCCCGTCGCTGACCGTCGGAAAACCAACCGCGTTACCAGACAGTTCCACTTGTTCGAAATCAATACGCGCGCTGGTGTAACGATCCCGATACTGTTCCGGCAAATCTGCTTGATCAACCGTTTTATTCTGCAGGGCTAATTTAATCTTGAGCAGCGCTTCCTCATCGGACTTCGGGATGGCGGCCTCCCCATCGGACCCCTTAACGGCAGCCATCAGCTCAACAAACCCTTGAGTGCTTTCAAGCACCGACTTTCCGTCAAAAGTGACCTGAGTCAAAGTCGTGACCTTGCCTTGTGCCCTGGCCTCATTGACTGCGGTACGGCGGGCATCCTCATCTGCTTTGTTATACTCAGTGCCGATCGCCTTGAGTGTCGCCGGTGGATTCGGCAAGGCCACATTGCTCCCGGTTAAAAAACGCAGGAGCTGCTCAACGTCGCCATGCAGATTGGCCGCGGTTGTCCGCAGATATTGAATCATCGTCAATGCGTCCTGACCGGTGTAACCAGCCAAAGCCACCAAATGCTCAAAATCGAGATTTTTAAACTCTTGGATCGATCGATTGATCTGCTCCAGATCATAATCTGCCAAAGACAGACCTTTGGCGTCGAGCGCGGCCGCCACGGGGAGCAGGGCAGGCGGTAAAAGTTCAGCCTTTAAACTTGTACGGTAAATGAAAAGGAAAAATGAAATATCCTGTCGAAACTGTTCATGAAAGGCAACATCATAGTCGAAGATCACCGGAACTCCATCGACCTGAATCTGATTAAAGGGATGAACATCAAATTTGCGGACAAGCGTCTCAAAAACCAATAAAGCGCTGCGGGCTTGTTTCTCGTCCGGATGTGTCAGGTCTTCTTTAACAACATCCACGGGAAGACGGACGAGATAAAAATTGCTCAATTCCTCGGGAGATTGGCTGGCAAGGAAATCAATCTGAGTGATTTCACTCGGCGACAAGCGGCGCACCTCAGCGCCATTCACCCGCCCTTGGCCGATCAAGGATGCCAGTAGCTCTCGACGGTAATTATTTCGATCGCCATGCTGAAAAAATTGATCATTCGAAAAATCGACCGGGATGTATCTATTGACAAAATAAAAATGCCCCTCTTCATCCCTGACAACGGCGTGTGGCTGCATCTGCGAAAGCGGTCCCAGCTGATTGTGGATGGCCGATAACTGATCAGACGTGACGGGACGATAGATATGACGGCCGGCCAAAGTATAAACTGTCCCATGTTCAGAGTGATCATGCTGGAACGCTGTGTATAACGGGGTCGCGACGCTCCGGTCATTTTGCAGCAGATGTCCCTGCGCCAAAAGAGCCAGCCTGACAATATTATTTTTCGGAACGTTTTCGTCACCAAAAAAGCTGATATACACACTACCCTGATTGCTATTTTTCCAGCGGGCGATCAGTCCTGCCAACTCAATATTTTTTAATTCATCCCGCACTCCTATGGCCGGGTTGATCACGTTTCCAAACCGTTCAATGGTATTGAGCAACTGGACGGTGTCCGGAAGGATCATCACATCCAGAGCCCAGACATGATCGTACCCATTGCTGTTGAGCTGCTGTTGAATACCGGAATCAAAAATATCACCTTCGATGATCGTAAATTCTCCGCCGGCAAGTTCGATGAGCGGTGCCAACTGGCTACGAACTGAGCGCAGATGCGCCGCGGCCAAGGGATCGCGTTCGACCACCGTGACTTTGGCTCCCATCATAGCCGCGATCATGGAAAGTAAAGACTGATTCGGCCCGATTTCTAAAACACTTTGCCCAGATTTCAAGTCAATGGCAGCAAAAATGCCCTGAACTTCATCGGCTGTCAATTGAAAACCATAACGACCCGGCATCCTGACCAATTCTTCCAAAAAGGCCGGCATCCCCAAACGCGCCAGGTCCTGCTCAACAACAACCCTATTCAGCGCTTCCCGTAACGCGATATAAATCTCCACGGCGGTTGGCGACTCACCGGCAGCTAACCGATCCCTTAACGCCGTTAACTCCGATCCCCAAAAAACGCCGCGCTCTTTGGCGATTTCCGGATAAAGTTCATTGATCCTGGTATCAAGCTTTGGTACTCCGGACGCTGATTGTTCAAAAAGCAACAGGGCATTAGAAATCAATTGATCATTCAAAGTTCCTATGACGGATGGATAAGCCTCTGCCAAACGTTCAAGAACCTGAATCCGTAAAGGTGTCAGTGTTCCCCCATTCCTCAGAGAATATTCAAAAATTTCCGCCAAAACGCTCCAGTCATTTCTCAACCTCGTGAGCTCCGCCGAACGTTCATCAGCATTTTTCACCGGAACCAGGACAAAGTAAACATCATCTAGCGCCGATTGAGGCATTTGTTCACGGGAATAATCGACCCCTTGGATCAGGGCTGGTTCAAACCCGGCTTCATAAACCGCTTGTAAGAATTGCGGCGTTTCTAAATAAACAACTTCGAAAGACCCGCCGGCACTCATGCGCTCCCCGACTTGACTTAACACGGTTTTAAAATAATTCATCCCAGGATCGGCAATCCGCGGATCAACAGATGTTTCATACCTTGAAGGAGGATCAACATAAATGTGATCAAATCGTTGGTTATTGTATTGGACGGGAAGATTCAGGCCGTCAGCCAAAACCACTTCGATCCGATCCGCATAAGGCGAAACCCGCACATTTTGCAAAATATTTTCCAAATCCTCAGGGAAACGCGCGGTGACCACCACCTTAGCCGCTCCACGCTGTGCAGCCACAATCGCCTCAGCCCCGGTTGTGGATCCTAAAATCAAAACCGTTGATCCCGCACGCGGACGCATATGGTTTCTTAACTGCCAAAGGGAAATGGTGGTCACCGACAGCGAACCGGGATTGACAAGCAGCGGATCATGATCCAGCACTGCACCCGCAGGATAAAACTCCGGCTGAAGCAAATTTTGCAGTTCCCTTAACAATAACTCAAAATCGCCTTGGTTATAAGTTGCCCTCGCTAAAGCAATCACCATTTTCCCGTCGGACGATCTTCTGACTGAGGGTTCATCAGCCAAAGTTATTTCATAGGACTTATTCTGCGCAAACACTCCCAAGAGACTTGCCATCAGCGGCCGAACTTCTGCTGGAAGTGCCGTATCAAATTGCGCGTTGACATCAAAAGCATACAAATCAAATATTGTGCTGATACGCTGAATCATCGCCGGATCAGATGTGCTGTCCAGTTTTTCCCAAAGGATGATCCAGGCCTCCAGTTTGATTTCTTGAGCCAGGGCAATGGCCTTCAATTTATCCGACGCGGAAAGATCCGATTGATTGATATCCTCAATCTTCGATGAGGTATTCTCGATCAACCCAGCTAAATAATTGATGTGTTCTTCTTGCGTTTGGCCGGCCTGCTGACGCAGGGTATCTTTGGTAAGTTGTGAAAGGATGCTAGGGGTTAATTCGAGATCTGCTTCTCTTAACACCGCCTCAGTGTGAGAATATCCTAAAACTTTTTCATCGAGTTCATGCTTAACAGCCTCGGCAATGATCAGCGGATTTCCGGATTGGAGATTCCTTTCGACAAACGCCTTGGAGAGATAAATATGAAGGACCGGAAAACCGGCTTCAATTCGGTATTCTGAAAACGCGGTAGGCCCGCGCTTTTGCGATTCCGCGCTGGTAACGGCGAACGATTCGCGTCCTTCTAAATCAACAACTTCATATTCGATACGGGCTATAGTGAGATCACCCGCGCCCAGCCTGAGCTCACGAAGGGCATTGGCTAAGAGCGTCTGCTCAAGCGCCCGCCTTTCCCTTTCTTCCGGCGTTAACCCATTGGCCGGAGGGCCGTTGCTTTGGATCACGGTGCTGATCGCCTCTAAAATCGGCTGACCATCGACGGAATATTGCGCAAGCGCCGCAATCCTTCCGTTATTCCTGGCATCTAAAACATCAGACCGCATCATATCAACGTCTTGCTGATTATAACTAACCCCAGTTGCCTTTACAGTGTCGACGATGTTGACTGGCGGAATAGGTCGGGCAGAAGCAGAAACTAAGTCAATAGCCGTTATGACTGGGTCAGAAAAAAAATCTTTAAGAATATCTTGAAGTACCGCCATAGCCGCGTCTTGTTCAGACTCACTCTTCCAGGTTGCGCTCTTAGCGATCTGTCTTAAAACTTCACGGTAGTCTTCAAATATCTTTTGTTCCTGAAGGGCTAAGACCAGGAATTCTTCAAGGGAAATATTGTTTCGTTCTTCTAAGCTAAGGTCATCGGTGTTTGACGGGGTGCCGTACATATCATGGAAGGCGGTGAGGAAAGAATCAAACTGATCTCCTAACTCATCTTTTATTCGGGACTTGTAGTGCGCGATCAAATTCTTTTTTGTTTTTTCCTGCAAGATGGCATGAAGCGACTCATGGGCAAATACCACGTCCTTTATCTGCTGAACGTCTTTAATGTAATGGTCATGCGTCTCTGTCCAACCGTTTGCCGCGTTGACAGCCTGTCTAGCCGCTTCCCAAATCTTTGCCGCCCTCTCTTCGCTCACGATCTCACTGATATCATGTCGGGTCCCATCCTCTTGCGTCCATGCCAGTCCATGCACGTCAACAACCACTTCCTCTCCTATTGCCCTTAGCCGCGTTTCAAATTCATCTTCGATATACTTCGCAAAATGAAATCTTACATTGACCGTCTTGGCCACATTCGGAAGTTTGTCCATGAACTCTCTTTCAATCTCTGTGGGGTTATCACGCGCGCTTCCAATCAAACTAATGACATCCCTCTTCCTCTGCGTGAGCGTCAGATTGATCCAGTCACGGAAATCCTCTGCTGTCCTGATGGGCACAGGCTCAACTCCAGCGGGTAATGCACTATTGATCGCCTTCTCCAGCGTATGATCATAGTCGTTCGCCATTTTCTGGATCAACTCCCATGCTGCTACTTCTCCCGCTCCAAAGGATCTGAGTAATTCTTCCGGCGTATTCCATCCATTGGGCCGTTCTTCCGACGCGTAGTTGTGTAAGGCAGGCCATTCCCTGATCGTCTTATTCAAAGCCAGCAGCTGATCTTCCAGTGTCGTGTATCTCCCATAGGTTTCCACACTTCGATCTTCTAAGCGTAATCCCAACATTACAATCAGTTGCTGTCGATGGACAGCCGATAAAGTTTCCACAGGATGTCCCGTTGGTGTTGTCGCCACGATGTGACCTTCGAGCTTTCTTAACGCTTCAGCCGCTGGGCCTTCCGGCACATAATGGAAGACTTTACCTCCTCGTAGAATAAATGCTTCCAGTTGTGCGTGATGCGCGTTGTTCACAGGATCCCAACCCGTAAAAGAACCTTCGACATCGATAATGAGTTTCTTCTGCTGATAGGCTTCTATCATGGCCTCTTCTGCTTTCGCTTCTTCCTCCTGACGAATCTTTTCCTTTTCTTGAGAGAGTTCTTTGATCAAGATATTGTTGATCACCCAGTTCTGCATATAACTGTTATCCAGAGAACTGAAAACGATATCCGGCACAGACGCTTTCTTGGGTTCCTTCCACCGATCTTCTCTGAGCTTCGCGTACTGCGCGTCACTCATCACAGGGAACATCCCCTGTGGTGTAATCACAATCACCGCTCCCGGTTCAATGCCGTTCTCCCCTTGCGCGTTCATGGGATAGTTTGGATTGATTCGGCTTACCAGTTCATTGATCCCGTCTCTGACCGCACCGAAATCCGGATAGGAACTATCCGGCATGAATAACGCCACCCATGAACCAATCGCAACTGCCGCATACGGACCGTGCTTAAATTCTCTTGTATTATCAGAGTTTCCGGGCTGACTCATAAACGTATTGATCCCCCCTTGCAACCCGGCCGCCAGCCCAGCGTCAGGACCTTCTCCCGTTGCCCAAAAACTAAAATTGTTGATCCCGCTATCTCGCATCAACGCTTTTAATCGTTCCAGATTAATGAAGTTTCCTTCCTGGTCATTCTCAAAAGTCATCGCCATCCGCTGAAGGGCGCCTCCCGCGTCCCGCTCCATGCTGCTGATCACTGCATTAATATTGTCAGAATTCCCCGCGTTATATCCCAACACATTTCGCGTCTTAAGGATTTTTAACATGAAAAGCTCAAGCGTAATGTCCGCTCCCACGCCTACCTGTGTACCTTTTACCGCAATCGTGTCTATTCCCAGCACCCCCTGCGTTTCTGGCCTTTCTCCGATACTCACTATCCGTGCGCCCTTTGCCTGCGCCTTTTCCAAAATCTGCCAGTCTTTTTCACTTTGAGGCGTCATCGCGATCACAAGCATGTCGCTGAGATCATTCATATCATCAAGCGTGTACTCCAATTGCTGATAAATCGTCTGGCCTAAAGTTGCCCCCGCCAAGTCGGATTGATATTTCACGCGCAGGTAGGTCATCCTCGGCTGATTCTCAGGTTGTCCTACAAACAGCACCTTATTCATTTCATTTTCTATAAACTCATCCTTAAGGGATATCCCAAAATTAAGCCCCTTGTACTCGGCAACATTTTCTCCGATCGTCTCTTGCACGGCCTTTATATCGATATCTTCAAGCCCTTCCCCATACGGTCCTTCTTTCCCAAAATTCGCGATTTCCTGAGAGGTAATCGTCATTGTCGGTTCGCCTGTCACTTCCTGTAACTTTAACCCCACCTCTTTGGCCGTCGCTATATCCTCGGGCGTTTCTCCCGTGACCGCGAATAATCCTCCTTGACTTCCCTCTTCACCGTTTTTGCCATTGTAAAATTCAGCGACTTCTTTGGCAGTCTCCAAATTGGGCCCAGGCTCCATCATGCTAAGCAAAGTCGTATTCACATTTCCAGGCAGCTTAAATAGTTTTGCGATCTCATCACTCACCCATTGTTTCGCCTCTTGCGAGTTTGGATCATCGAACTTCGCCTGCTCGGCCGCTATCCCCAAAAGACTAAATGCCATAATTTGGCTTAAGTTACTGCCTGTCGCCGCAACTGATGTTTCGATTTTACTTCGCGTCAGAATAGTCCCCAGTCCTTGTCTTCCAAGCTTGTCCACGTCACTTCCTTCCACATTCGTCATCGTAAAGACCAAGGCTTTTGCCGCCAACGCTTTTTTAATCGCGTCCACCGCGGCGGCTGTGGCTCCCGATTGACTCGTGCCCTCGAGCGCTCCTTGTTCCGACGTCCCGCTCCCTGACGGAATCAATGATCCAGGATACGCTGATAACACCTCGTTACTACTCATATTTTGACTGAATATTTGCGGGAATAACGCCATGGCAAGTCGTGCCGCGTTGAGCGAGGTCCCGCTCCCTGACAAAATCAACGTTGTTATATTGGCTAGAGCGTCCAAAAATTCCGCCATTGCCTCTTCATCGCTCTTTCCGTCTTTTCTCACAAGCCTTAAACCATATGTCCCATCTTCTCTTTGAAAGGTCAGGTTCTGAAGTGTCAAAAGCATTGTATTTCCCTCGATCTCGCTTTCCAGGTCAAGCATCACTTTCATTGATATCCTGTTCGACGCTGCCTCATCCACAGGTTCAAATAACCCGCGTATGACCAGTTCTTTGACAACACTTGTCTTGTTGCTCTTAAGCAGCACCTCTTCTTGGTTCGACAATACATTCCATATTCTCACATCTCCTTTATCCGTCACTCCTAACACACGGAATACATTCTCCACCTCTCCAGTCAATGCATGCCTGACTCTGATGGTTCCTTCCTGATCCACGCTCACGATCCTAAACGCGCCCACTTCCATCTCAAGATACTTGTAATCCACAAGATCAATATAAGGATTCCCATACAGATCATTAATTCGCGTCCGGCTGAGCTCCGTTCCCACCTGCCTCACGGCGCCTCGCGCCTCGCTCACATCCAAAATGGTCTCCCCATCTGTGCTGATCACAAGTAGAGCTGGATTATTGGTTTCGTATCCCCTGGTTACGATGATCGCCTTATCGTCATAAACAGTCATGTAAGTCACCGCCAGATTGCTGATGTTTTTCTCCGCGAACACACTGAGTGCCTCTGCCGCATACGGATATTTCTCTCCTTCTCTGACAAGAACAGTGTCCCCGTCCCTTAATTCCTGACTTTTTTTAATCCCTTCGGGATAAATCACTTCAAGTAATGCCCGGTTCAATCGCATATATTGATCCTTATCAAGCTTGCTATCTGGTTTCTGCACAGTTTCAAGCAACTTTTGCACGTCTGGGGGAAGCTGTTCTTTGTAGGATTGAGCGCCAACCAAATTATAAAAATCTTTCATTTCTAGAATCTCTTTGAACACCTCTAAGAATTCATTTTCTCCTACCTCTTGCACATGGTCGGAATCAACATTGAAATTTGTCCGCAGGTATTGATCAATCAATCGATTTCCTCGCAATAATTCACGCAGCTTCTCAATATCCAAGTCTTCTGCCCTCACGTCTGACGGCGCTAACGCGTCCGGCGCTAAATAAACCAGGGCCCTGACAATCGCCGCCTGATAATCCACAAAAACCCCATCTTCCAGATACATCCCTCCATACGCATCGTGTTTTCCGCTTAATACATCCGTCATGACTTTCACATAAACCCGCGGCATTTGCGTCCCTTCCGCCTTTTCCACAAAATCCTCTTCTTTAAATCCCCATTTTGCAATGTAATACCGAATGACCCATTTCACACGTCTTAAACCCTCGGTCCCGTCATCCGCTTTGGTCAGAGTGTTGGCCATGTTTAAAATCGCTTCCGTGTTCACCATAAGGCGCAAACTTCTTAATAGTTGTTCCTCTCCCCCAACATGAAACTTTTCCCCTGTTTCGGGGTCCTGCCAATAACCCAAAGAGCCCGTGATCGTTGAAAACACTTCCGTGTCCCCCTCTCCTAACAATCGTCTGCGTGCTTTCTCTTTGACCATCTCACTTGCCATCCGTAGTTTCCGGATTTCCTCTTCCGATAAATTTCCAGCCAAAACCGCTTCGCTCATCGCCTTTACACCTTGTCCCAGTATTTTCCATTGATCATTGGTCAAGCGTGCCAAATCATTTGTGATTGCTTCATTCACCAAGGCCTTTGCAGACGCCAGACTCTCCTGATCCCCTAGAACGGCCAGCGCCTCCTCGACTTGTCGCCACTCCGCTTCTTTAAACTGGTTCATCATTTCCCAAATCTGCCGCGGCTCTTTCTGATTGTAATCCCCATTATGCCCTATGGCGTTTCCAAATGCCGTGATCTTCAAATGCGAATTGTTTCTTGTTTTCGAGCCTTGCGTCGCCCAACGGGTGTGTGATCCCACCTTAGTGATCTCTATGACTTTCTCCTCGGTTGTCTCTCCGGACTCATTCTTGACAGACCAACTCGCATCCACCGGATCCTCATAGCCTTCATAATCTGGCCCATAGACTGTCTCAATGACGTCTTCGATATTCTGAGTGATATCACGAATGATCTTTTCCTTATTTGCCGATACGGACCCCACGTCCCGCGATCCCGTTAAAATTTTGATCCGCACATTCTTTGCGTTATTAGGATCAGGCACGACATCGGTGTACAAATCCTTCCCCGTAAGATCATCATTCAAGTGCTGCCCTTGACTAAGCCACACTCTCTGTTGGACACTTAACGCGGCGTAAGCATCTTTTGAAATTACAATCTCATACTCCAGCCCTAAGCCATAATTGTCGTATCCCCTTGTCTGAAGTTCTTCAATGGCCGCCTCCACCATTAATCGGATATTAGTGCTCTTTTTGGGCTTCCCGTCCTTCTTTACCCATGCTGCCGCAATTCCGCATTCGCATAAAATCCCTGCCAGCACGCTATCCTCAACAGCTTGCAACCCAACGATCTCATGCTCTATTAGCATATAATCCGGCCTCTGGAAAACCGTCTGGTACCGCTCATTTAATATCCTCACTGATTCCGTAAAAAATGTTTCTTCGCTGATAATATCGATATTCTCCCTATCCAACATTCTCACGCGGCCGTCACCCATTCTTTCTACCGCGACCGCATGACCAACCCTGTTACTATCCGCATTTTCAAAAATCAATACAAATTTTTCCTCGTCCTTTAGCCCGTACATATCCATCTCGATCGAATCCTCCAACGCCGGCCCGGCTCGCACACGATACGCTTTCAATCCAGTCGTCTTCTTTAGCGTCAACGCCGATAACTGTACCTGTCCGCTTTCCACCGGTAGATAACCGCGGTCCACCGCCTCAATTGCAAACATCACCGATGCTGTCAGTTTTTCCAACAAATCTTTTTTACCCAGCGGATCCGCCGTATTCAAAAACGAGTTCACAGCGCTCACCTCGCAGGTCGGACAACTTGCTGTGATTCCATCCAACTGCGTTTTCATTTGTTCTGCTATCTCGGGCCGCAACACTTTCACCAACTCCATTGTTAGAGCATCTTCCCAGTCCAAAGGCAAATCTTTTTCGTCACTGTCACTAAAAATTTCCCGAACAACGTTCAACAAATCTCCCTCTTTCAAAGAACCCATTGCTGACAACCTGTCGCGTATTTTTTGAAAAATAATGACCTGACGAATCAAAGCCGAATCAGACGAACTATCGAGTTTTTCCTCAAGGATGATCCAGGCCTCCAATTTGATTTCTTGAGCCAGGGCAATGGCCTTCAATTTATCCGACGCGGAAAGATCCGATTGATTGATATCCTCAATCTTCGATGAGGTATTCTCGATCAACCCAGCTAAATAATTGATGTGTTCTTCTTGCGTTTGGCCGGCCTGCTGGCGCAGGGCATCTTTGGTAAGTTGTGAAAGGATGCTAGAGGTTAATTCGAGATCTGCTTCTCTTAACACCGCCTCAGTGTGAGAATATCCTAGAACTTTTTCATCGAGTTCATGCTTAACAGCCTCGGCAATGATCAGCGGATGACCGGATTGGAGATTCCTTTCGACAAACGCCTTGGAGAGATAAATATGAAGGACCGGAAAACCGGCCTCAATTCGGTATTCTGAAAATGCGGTGGGCCGCCGCTTTTGCGATTCCGGGCTGGTAACAGCGCTGGTAACGGCGAAAGACTCACGTCCTTGCAGATCAACAACTTCATATTGAATGCGGGCTATGGTGAGATCACCCGCGCCTACCCTAAGATCACGAAGGGCATTGGCTAAGAGCGTCTGCTCAAGCGCCCGCCTTTCCCTTTCTTCTGGCGTTAACCCATTGGCCGGAGGGCCATGGATTTGGATCACCGTGCTGATCGCCTCTAAAATCGGCTGACTGTCGACGGAATATTGTGAAAGCAGTGAAATCCTTCCCTGGTTTCTGGCGGTCAAGACATCATTATGCATGGCATTGAAATCTTGCGGTGTATAGGCAACACCCGTGGCTTTTAAGGTTCCCGTATCATGACTGTTTTGAATATTCGGCAATGTGGATAAAAGAAAATCCAATTCAGCCTGATTGATTCTTCCTGATACGCCCCGTCGTAAAAGCTCAAGAACTTTCGTTCGATAACCGTTGTCTTGAATTTGTGTCAAAAAGCTGACCAATTCCTGAATACCTCGATCATTGATTCGTTTGGCCACGGTCTGATACGTCGCCTCAAGGGTCACGGGATCATACTCATTGGCCGCCCAGTTGAGAAGAGTTGTCCAACCATAGCCGGCGTTGAGGCCATCCACCAGATTCACCTGTTCCACCAGGGGATTGATGACATACTGACGCAGCAACGCGGGGCTGTAGCCGATGGAAGACCTTTGTTGCGGCGCCCCGCCGCCGGCCGGACGCACTTCTTTACCAATAATCGTCACCAAAGACGTCTCCTGCACAATAATGCCTTTGCCTTCCAGAAACGCCCGGTCTTCTGGCCTCATCACCAATGCCCCACGGGTGAGTTTTTCAATATCTTCATCATTCTCCCGGAAGGCAAACTCATCCATTTTTATTTTTAATTGTAAAAGGGATTCTGCCAAAAAGGTCAGCAAATCCTTTTGAGAACTTTCTCCGTAAAGATTTTGACTCAAAAGATAGGCGTAGTATCTTGGCCGAACAGTCTCACCCGGTCGCAAGCGATACCTTGCCAAATTTTCATTAGCCTGCAGGAAATGCGCGATTAACTCATGGGTGGCATGGAACGCGGGGTTATCCAATCTTTCCCGATGGGATTGAAGGAAATTTTTGACTTTGTTTACACCCTCCTCTCCTTGCGATAAAGATCCAATATCATATAAAATGCTCAAAGCGTCATTCGTGCCTATGACCACCTGATCAAAAAAATCTTCAAATTTGGCAGCTGGGTCGCCAACGGTTTTCTTGAGCAATTCTTCATAAAAACGGATCATATCCGTCACTGTCATGCCCGGCGCGTCATTGGTCAGATTAGGGTTAAGAATAAAAATTCGGGGGATGTCCTTGCGGGCCCTTAAGGCTTGGGCTACTCCTGGATTCAGAAAAACCGGGCCGATGGAGGTTACCGGACTACCGGTCGTCGTGATGATAAAATCGTTGGCTCGATTGATAGCTCTTATCGCATAGCCTGATGTAGACGGTTGAGCATTATTGGCAAAACTTAAATCCACAATCGGCGTCGCGTTAAACTCATCTCCGATGGTAGATTCCCCAATGACCACTGTGCCATCCGCGAATGTCGCCTGAATATCCGCGGCCTCAAGGCTGACCGGCGCATCAATGGCCTTGCCCCAAATATTAAGCAAATCCATATATTCATGCATACCGGCCTCAACGCCAGCGGACTCAAGTTTCCAAATATTCCCTTCTTGAACAAAAGCCCCATTTTTCGCGTATAGTGCCAGAAGAATAAGATTCTTAACGCTATCTCCCACGGTTAAAGGCACCGACCGGCCATGGCTCTCGCTAAAAAATTCATCGAAAAACTCTGCTGTTTCCAAAAGATGAGACGCAAACAAAACATAATCAGAAGACGTTTGCTCATAACTAAACGCTTCCATAAGCATCTTTTTTACCAATGCTTTTAAACTATTTGAATTTTGTATATCTGATTCCTGAATGCGGTAACTGAGCACCGTTGTTTTATCGCCGGCAGCTAAAGAATCTTCCAAGGCCGTAGCATGATCCCCGATAATATTAGGAAATTTCAAACCGAATATTGCTCCTACCGTATTGACAAGCCGCCCGGAACTACCCCCATTGTCAGTAATGTTCTGAACGGTCGCAAACGGGACACCTTGTTCTGCAAGGGCTTTAAAAACCTCCTGGGCGCCGGTGCCTCCGGTAATCAAAGCACCTTGCGCGTCTTCCGGCTGAAGTTTAGGCCCACGACGGGCCTCGCCATCATTATGATTTTCAGTGGTTTTATCCGAAAAAATTTGCGAAAATTTTATCCCCTGGTCTTTAGCGTGCGCCTCGGCATAATCAAGCACGACTGGACGGTGGCCGCCGTAAATGTCCACAATGTCCTGAAATCTTTGGGAAGTGATAACATTGACATAATCCAACGCTTCTTGTGCCGTCAAATCCTGAGTGGGATCCCGTCGCTCATAATAAGACGCCTCAAAAATCCACTGGTCGGCTAAAATGGCATTGCCGCCGGCCAAGGCCAGGATACCGGTCACAGGATTGGTATACTCTGGCGAATTCCGGATTTGATTCATCGTTGCTTCTCGGGGATGCAGGATAAACAAAAGCAGTGTTGCTGCTTCTTTCACCGCTCGGGCATAAATGATGGCCTTTGCATGAACCGCAGCGGTGATCATGTGCTGTGAGATGGCTTCGTCCAGCTCGCCGATCTTCGCCTCTGTCCCTTGAATCAGATCGCCAAGATAGGCCCGATATTCTTCTTCACTCTGCTGGCCGCGAAGGCCAAGCCGGTAGCTAGCCAACTGCGACAAAACCCCGGCAGGATGATCCTCCAGATCCACCTCCCGCAGAACCGCCTCCAGATGGCTCTTACCCAGCACCAGCTCGTCCAGCTCATGCTTGATGGCTTGGGCCATCATGGTCAAATCATCGCCATTCAGATTTAACTCAACAAATGCCTTAGTCAGATAAACACGCAGGACGAGTTCACCGTTCACCTCAACTTCTTCAGAGAAGACGACGGGTCCGCGCTTTTTGGATTCGTCACTCACAACCGGGAAGGTTAAAGAATTTTCGGGAAGGTTAACAGAAGGGTCAGCCGCCAATTCCACCACGCGATACTCAACTCGATCGATATGCTCCACGGGTCCTCCGGAAAGGGCGGTCAAAAGATCCGCTTCTTCCTGCGGGACCTTGGGTTGGACCAAATCACGGATCAGCGCAAGAGCGTTTTGTCCTGCACGGCTGTAGTGCGGATCATTGAGATCCGTCACTCGGCCTTGGGCCTCGGCGACTTGTACCGCGTCAGACATTTTATCTGTATCCGCGATCGTGTAAAAAGTGCCAATGGCCTTATTATTTTTTTCCGCGAACTCCGGATTTAAAAGTGTCGCGCGATAAGCGCCGGCGTCGCGTTCCCGCTGAATCCCAATGTAATCGGCATAAACGCTCAAGCCAAAATCATTGCCGTTGTGTTCGGCGGCAAAACGTTCTGCCAGAAGCCGCAAGGCCTGCTCTACCAAAACCAAGGCCTGCCCATCAGTGACCGGTCGCCCTTGATATTTTCTGGTCGCAAAAATGCCTTGCCTCAAATAATTCCTTAAATCCTGCAGCGGTCCGTTGGTCAAAAGATTGCGGTCGCTCTGCGCGAGCTGAATAGAATCAAATCCGGCTGAATTTAACATGCTTGTTAACATATTGTCCCAGGTTATCCTCGGGGAATTCTTCCCCTCAGTTAAGACAAGCAGTTCTTGACCATTTTCTCCCTGTACAGACTGCAATGTATCAACGGTCATCCTTTTCGGATCTTCAGATCCTTCTATAGGATCTTCTTGAGGATCGACCTGGATTTGTTCTTGGGTAGGAACTGTAAAGGCCACGAAGAAACCCGGCGCAACCTCGATCATGAAAGAAACTTCAATCTCTTTTTGCTGACCTTGGTCTACGACCGTGATCTTTCTCGTCGATGCAGCCAGTTCCCGCTCAGCGGCTTTCAACATTTCAGTAAAGGCCTGGGAAACCGCGGCCCGAGAACTGTTGGGCGCCAGCGGTGTCATACCGTAATGCAGCAATTTTTCGTTGAGCCCTGCCATGAACCTCTCCTCTTTACGCCGCATCCAATCCTTCACTACCTGACCGAGGAGCTGATCGAGATCTTTCAATTTAGCGCGCAGATGTTCAAAAACGCCATTCTCTTGTCCCATGCTATCCAGCGTATCGCGGTACCAAACCAGCGTCTTGTGCAGTCCGTCGATCGCTTCAAGATACTGGTCATTCGCTTTCAAATTTTCTATATTCTGCAGGACTTGCGCATGGAGCAGATTTGCCGCTTCGATCGCGACCGCTTTGGCATAAGCAATCGCTTTTATCCGGTTCTCCTCGGAGATCATTGCCGCGCTCTCAAGTTCCTCGACCTTGGCCTCGGTCCCGGCAATCAACATTTGCAAGTAATCTAGGTATTGGGCCGGCGTGTATTGGCTGCTGATCTCCTGCAGTTTTAAACGCAAACGATATTTGGCTGCCAGAGACAACACTCCATCCGCGCTGCCTTCAAGGTCAACCTCGCCTAGAACAGCCAAGAGATGCGGTATTCCTAACCCTTCTTCTTCAAATCCATGTTTGATGAGTTCCGCAATGATCGTCATATCGTTTTGATCCAGGCTGTCTTCCAAAGTCGCCTTGGTGATATGAATACGGAAAATCAACTCACCGTTTTCTTCGACATATCGCGACACCTCCAAAGGCCCTCGTCCCATTGATCCTTCACTCTTCACCGGGAATGTTCGAGAATCGCCTAAGTCGACGACCACCACTTCAACCAAGGCGCCGGCGTATCTTTGCTGGTACTTTTTGGGGAGATACCGCTTGACGATCCACTGACTCTCCAGCGCTGACAGCAGGGCAAGATGATTCCGTTGTCGCAGGTAAGAATCAAAACCCTTGATATCAAAAGTCTTCACCGACGGGTACCCGTTTTCCGCGGGTTTCAAGGATAATACCGGCACGATCTTTCCGATTTCATCATTCAAAACCACGGCGTTGGGATTGGTGCCGTCGTAGCTCAGACTGACACTCGCTTGCCCGTCCTGCCGCGCTCTGAGCATGGCCTCGAAAACTAATCGCAAACTTAAACTTTGCCCCTGAACCGTCGAATCCACGGCCATGTAGGGAATATTGCCAAAATCATCGATCACAATGTAACCGACGATTTGACCATTTTTATCTTTAGCAAATAAACAATTGTCCAATCGCGCAATGACATTCCCGTTATTTGCTGACTGGCCAGTGTTTTGGTTGATGGCTAGAATCGCGGTAATGGCCTCGATATCTTCAATAGCAGTTGACGCGACGATATGATAATTATCATTTTCTAAAACCTGGCTGATTTTCTGGGCCGTAACTGCATCCACGTTTTGTGGCGGGTGATTGTGTGCGATATCGATCAAAGCCTGAGCCGCCAGCGGCTTGACACGATCGACTTTATTGGGATCGGCGTTGTCCTCATAAGCCGCCTCAATCGCGGCCAAGATCGCGTTCATATCCTCTTCGTTTAAGTCGGTGCCGATCATCTTCATGGCCCCGGGAGCGCGGCCGCTGGGTAACTCGGTGCCAGCTCGGCGGACATTCAATTCTTTGACGATATCAGAAATAACCGAAATACGCGGATCCAGCCGCTGTTCCTCTAGGAGATTTTGGTATTGAGTCCGTTCTATTTGACTTATAGTGTTGTCTCTGTCCTTAGCGGTGAGAACATAGATACGTGCGATTCCCTCGATGAACAAAAATATCCGCTCCCCTTCATAAGCATCGCTTCCAAACAGCATAATCGAAAGGACTTCCCAATCAATTATGTATCTGGAGAGCAGCTCCACCGTATCAAACAGCGCCTCGCCGCTGGCATAGCGGGTTTTGACGTCATTATCGACAATTGTCGGTGCGGTTGAAATGTCAAGAAGCTGCTTGCGGATATAAGCATAGATACTGGCATAGATCATCTCATTGCGATTTAACGGGCCGCGAATCAAAATGAGACCGCCGGGTAACTCAAGAGATCTCGAATTATTGGCCCCAACCTGAAAAGGTCGAGCTAAACGACTAACGAATATCGTGAATACCTTTTCACTGACTGATATTCCTACACCATCCGTTCGTATGGATGAATAAGCATACTGCTCAAGCGCTTCCACAGCCCGATTGAATACGACCGCGTAATTCTGATTCCGGACATCTAACTGATCAAGAAAGGCGATCAAGCCATCCCGTGCTTCTTTGGTTTGGGAAGCGGCCAAGATATCAATCGCTTGAAGAACAGTATCTTCATTTCCGCTCTGCAGCAAGGAAATAACATAACTGATCGGCGCGGTCGCCAGCGATATCACTCTTTCTTCCAGAACCGCACCGGTTGGACTCAAAATGCGGGCCAATACAACTTTTCCCCCAAATACGTTCACCTCAACTTCTCTTCGAGGATACTCAGGCATAGTTATCCACGCTGGATCGTTCTCATTAAGACCAATCCGCAATTCTCCCTTATCGTTGGTAAAAACACCTTTCAACCTCACCTGATTCAAGGCGGCAAACCTCTGCGGATCATAGTTGCCAAAAGTGACATCGATCCATTTTTGATCTTTGTCATACACCCGTACTGCCGGCAACGATAGATCAGATCCAAGCTGTCGGACCAAGCGAAGACGAACCGCCTCACGGCCGGTCTGCGTTGTAACGATCGCACGGACAACCGCCTCAAATTCTTCCGGCTCGGTGACGATGCCCTCGACAAACTTTCGCATGACGACCGGATCTTTGCCAAGCCGCTGGGCAAAGGCCTCGACACTGCCAGCCTCATCCATCGCCATAAAGTAAAGTTCAACACTCGCGCCATACGCCCCGCGAACAATCCCTTGGGCTAACACCGCTCTTTCGTTCTCATCCCATCCCATAGTCACCGCAACCTGATAAACCACTTCTTTACTTAAACTTTCTCCTTTATAACGAATGAACGCTCCATTCTCATCGTATTCAAGAATGATATTTCCTTCCTTGACCTTGCCATCATTACCAACAAACACATAGTGGATCAAACGCATCCGGCCATTTTGATCACGAATCATTGTCAGTGGACCATTGGATTCGATTGTCACGCTGGGAGTACGTTCCCCTAATTCCCAATACCCAATGGTCGATTTACTAACACCTAAAAGATTTCCCAGGTCATCTTGCGTATAGCCGCTGACGATCCGGACAATTCGTAATCGTTCACCAATCGATTGAGTTTTGGCAAGCACACTAGCTAAAGGCTCTTTAAGATACAAAACTGATGCCTCCACGTTAAGAGCCCTGGCAAATTTCACTATGAATTTAGGATCGAAGCGGGATGGGGAACCCTGAGGATCTTCCCATCTTGATGTCGTCCCAGAAATCTCACCGATCGCCGCGTCCAGATTCGGCTGACTTAACCCACGAACCCGTCGCATTAACCGTAACCGTTCGGCAATGGGGGACAAAGGCGTATCCTGGATAGCCTCTTCCAGAAATTTACCGGTAATAATCAGCGCTGGATCATCAATCCCATAAACTTTTGCAAGGATAAGGACATCATTACCCGTTAATTCCTGATTACTCTCCAGCTTTTGGACCTTGGCAAGAGACATCCCCGGAGGACTGATTGCTTTGGTACGATCACTGAGTTGTTTTAATGTGAATCCATAAGACAACCGTAAAAATCGTAGTCTTTTTTGCGTAGTAGGGATTTGTCTTAAGATGATGTCGCGTTCCTCATCAGTAAATCCGCCTTGAGATAATTGATCAATGATGGCCGTTTGTTCTCTAAGCGCGATTGTGTAAACTTCATTAACCAATCTAAGGGCTTTATCCATCACCTCTTTGCTGATCAAGCCGATGTTAACAGCTTCCCTCAATTCATTCTTCTTAGTTTCGGTATTGTCGATCAGTTCGGTTAAATAAACCAGATACGCCGTTTGTGTTTCTGGTGTCTGCCGCTGTAAAGTGTATGCGGTTAAGCTGGAGAGAAGCTGGTCACCGTCCTCCAAATCCGCTTCCCGCAGGACCGCCTGCAAATGGTCGTAGCCTAAAACCTGGCGATCTAATTCGTGTTTGATCCCCGCAACGATATTGACCAGTTGATGACTGGCCATACTGTCGTCGTAAAACTTCTTGGACATCGAAATCCGCAGGACCAAATCACCATTGGCATCCACTTGATATTCGGAGAAAATCACCGGGCCTCGATTCTTTGCTCCTGCACTCACCGTCGGAAATATGCTGTTTCCGTCTAAGTCAACCACCGCAATATCCACATGAGCTTTCTGATGATCTGCATACTCTCTTGGCAGACGATGCTGCGGAACTTCCAAATTTTCCAGCACATCCAGTAATTCCTGCCATTCTGAATCGATCGTTCCTGACTGATCACCCTGGGGAGCATAAGATTGAATACGGGATCGCACATCATCCATAACAAGCTCACTGCCAATATACTGGACTTTGCCTTCTGCCTCGGCCTGATCCACCCGGCTACTCATCGCAGCCAAATCATCGCTGTTATACTCCGTACCCAGCGATTTCTTGGTCATGATGATTCCCGCGTCTTTAAACAGATCGGAATTGATGGGAAGTAATCCATGCAGCATCAGGACAATATCACCCACATTCACATTCGGATTAACCTGTTGTAGATCATTGATCAATTGCGTGATACTCATTCCTTTTCTTAACAAACTGATTTGCAAATAATCATGGGGCTTAAGCGCCTCGCCACGGAGTTTGAGCGACAACTCGATCAGCTGCGCTCCCTGCCAATCCCATTTGGCGGCCATGAGGTAAAAAAGATTGTCCGCGACAATATTTCTGGTAATGGCGGCGACCACTTCCCTGACCGGTATCCCAAGCTCGTCGGCAAAAACCTCTGGGGAACCTTGTTCGGTTGTTTCTCTGATGAGTTGCTGCAGATGCTCCCGATGGGAAGCCATCGTCTGTACAAATTCGAAATAGATGAGGACCGCATTGGTAACCTCTTCACCCACATCCCCGCCATTGAGAGCGCTCGCCATCTGCTCGTCATCAACCTCAATCAACTGGGCAAAAATTTTGCTGTCCCCATCGCTATAAATATCGATAAAGGCCATCAGCAGCATCTGTCGGGTCGAAGGGTCATTCAGTAATCCGGTCATGGCCGCCTGAGTATATTGATAAAAGAAATACGCGGAACCATTAACTCGCGGTTTCAGCAGATTGACTAAAGCCTTTGCGCCGGCCAAAGAACCTTGACGAACACCTTGGGCATAGCCATCCACCACCGCTTTATCAAAATCACTGATCGGATCATTACGCGTTTCTGGGCTGTTGAATCCTCTTAAGATCACGCTGACCTGCTGCGCGTTAACGGGAAGGAAAGGATCGGCAATCGCTTTAACAAAAGCTTGCGCGATCTGATACGGCGTGAAGGTTGGATCACTCATAAATTTCTTGGTGACGTAAATGGTCAATGGATTGTTTGGATTAAGACTGTTGAGCGGAAGATGCGCTAAAACCATTTTGCCGGACAGATCCGTGCTGGTTAAGAATCCCGGACTTTCCCACGATCCGTCATTCGGTCTGGTGTCAACGACAATGATTTTCGCGCTGTTAAACCGGACAATGACATTCCCCTTAGTAAAATTCCAACCAAACTCACTGACATCAAATCCCTCCGGCATACTCCCTTGATCCAAAATATTTAAGATCTGCTGTTTGACTTCGGGCTCAAGCTCCTGCTTAGCACCCTGCGGCAAGGCGTTGATGTATTGATCGATGAACTCTTTGTCTTGCGATATCTCGGCAGGACTATTTTTGACTTCCAGTGCTCGCAAATACTTTGCTATGGACGTAGCATCCATGTCCCCTTTCGCGTAAACCTCAACCCAGGGTGCGAGGAACTGCGCTCTTAACGACGGGGTTTCCGGGATGATATACGACAACGAATTTCCAATCAATTGATGGGTGTGCCGCCATATGACAGCCTGATCCGCGATTTTATTGACCAAAATCCGACCAACGATGCGATGGGCGTCTTCAATGTTAAGGACCGGGATAACTCCTACCTCTTCTTTTTCATTTTTATAGGTTTGTAAAGCTGTTTCCAATTCAAGGGTCGAAATGCTTTTGCTACGAACCGCATCACTAAAAATATAATACAGACCAAATGGCTCGGGGTTCGCGAAGACCCGATTAAACACATCCGCAGCTAAAGATCGAGCGCCATACCTTATTTTCTGCCAAGTCATGATAATCTGCGCCGGGGCTTCTTTACCGGCGGAATCAAAAATTCGGATGACGGCCGTTAAAACCGCGTTTAAATCCCCGCCTTCTGCCGCCGTAAAGACCGCTAGAAGATCACTGTTGCGCGTGTCGTTTCGCACTTGCTCTCTTTGCGAAGGAGTCCAGGACAAATACCGTTCCACCTTAAGCAAAGTCATCGCCATTTCAATATTGGTGGAAGAGACCGTCCAATAACCGCCCTCTGCATAAAGCTGTTGCAAGACTCCCTCAAGCTCCATAAACAAAAGATCCAAATTTTGCAAACAGTCTATACCCATGGTAACGACCCCCGATTTAAGATCGACCTGGGTCGCGGGCTGGCCCGCGACAATTTCAATGGCACCGAAGAAGCTAGCTTTTGGATACAGCGCTGTTAAACGTTCAATAACGAGATTGAGATTGGTTTTTTCTTTTAACGTAAGATCACGGCGATCTTCCGACGAGATATTACCGGATGTAACCGTAAAGAGATTCGTTCCATTGGCGTAACGCACCCCGGTCTGCACGCGCAGGCCCAAGGACGCGGCCACATAGGTTCTAAACTGATCCTGGGGATCCTGGACATGCGGGCCTAAAAGACCGCGCAAATACTGCTGGTCCTGGCTGCTGCCTGCCCGCGCGCGGAGGGCATGCCAATCAACGATGAAACGATCAAGGTCGCTCACCCCACTGTCCTTTGTCGCCGGGCTGTTATAATCGCGTTCAAATAAAGAGGCCTGGGCGTGCGTCATACTGTCAAAAAATTCCAGCAGCGGATGAACAATGATTTGCGCCTTTTGATTGTCGGTCGCCTGACTCCAAAAAGATTCCGTGACATAAATCCTAACCACTTCTTTTCCGTCTTCAATACGAATCTCCGGATGTTCCATGACAAAATCATTCTGCCCGTCGGGCTGGCGATTGAAACCCGGAACATCGCCTAGAGTCACGGTATCTACCGTAATGACCTTGACTTCAACCAAGGGATCTCGTCCGGAAACAAAATTAAAAAATTGCTGTTTTTGGCTGACAAACGGCCCGCCGGCTTTGCTTTCATCCATCACCTGAATGACCCCGCTCATTTCACTTGCGGGAACTTCCCGGCGCGGCAAGTCTGCTTGGGTTGCAACCTGCCGGATATACGCCTTCTGAGCATCGGTGACCGCTGGTGTGTTGGGGAGTTTCTTGGCAATAGGGGCACCGCCGATATAAACCCCCTGGCTGTTGTAAAGACTAACCTGTTGACCCAGCTCAAGCATCTGGGTTTGATCGAGTCCATAGGCCGCGGCAATCGCCCTTAAAAGATGAATGTTCATTTCCCTGATGCCGTTTAGGGTTAAGACCACATCGGAAAAAGTGATTTCTTCATCAGCGGCTTTTAAGTCCGTAAAAAATTGGAATTCGCTCTTTTCGCGCTTGGCGATAAATAATTTAAGAAAATCATGCGTCGGCATGGGGCGTCCTCGGAGTTTGAGCGACATATCGTAAAGTTCCTCCCCTTCCCACACCAAAGCAGCGGCCATCGCAAAAAACAGGCTGTCCGGAACATGGTTTTGCAATATCGCCGCGGAGACATCTCTGATCAAAACTCCGATCATAGCGGCAAAGGGTTCCAGTAAAAATCCGACAAAAGGTTCATTGGCATTTAAAGTCCGCACAACCAGCTCGCGCAAATGATCGCTCGTTGTTTTGCCTCTGACTGCGAGACCATACTTAAAAACCTTTTCTAAAACAGCGGTCGATACCTCTGCGCCATCAAGACCGTTTTGGATAACCGCTTCTTCAACTCCGACCAAACGGCTGAAGACCGCGGTATTTCCCGCTGTATAAAGCTTAACAAACGCCTGCAAAATGAGACCACGGACCGAGCTGTCAGCCTCGGATGCCAAACGCTGTAGGGCGGCAAACGTATCATTAAAAATTTCTAAACTTGAATCATTGCGCCGGGCCTCCAAGAGATTAATGAGCTGTTCTAAATCCGCGACCGAACCCAACTTGGCCTGGGCGGCATGATAATCCACGATCCCCTTATCAAAATCACTGATCGGTAGACCAACGGTGTCAGCGGAATTATAACTTCGCGAAATGAGATCCGCCTCGCGCGGACTATAGCCCAGATCATTGACCGCGATATCAAAGGCCAAAGCGCCCGCGATTTGGTTGATACTATAATTGGTTCTAAAATGGTTCGTGATATAGATGACCCGTCTGCCATCCGCCTCTCGTCGAGAAAAGGCCCAGGCCAAACCATTGGAATGCTCTTGGTTCCGGTAAAATCCCGGAACGTCTTCTTGGGTATCTACGGAAATGATCCTGACATTTTGAAAAGCGGTCTCCATTTTAGCCTTAAATGTTGTTCGCTGTTCTTCATTGAGACCGAATGCCGGCGGCGGCTCTCGGTCGGCAAAGAGACTGGCCATTAGGGCAAAACCTATTTCTCGTTTACTTTCATCAGGTAGCGAATCGATGGCCTGTTCGATGAATTGTCTTTCCTGATCAGTCAAGGGTGCAACGAGCGAAACATTATTAAAACCACTCATCTCCAACTGATTGAATTGCCTGATGATTTCCACCTCATCCACCTCCCCCTCGGCCAGGGCCTGAATCCAGGGTGCTAAGAATTCCAACCTGGCAGACAACTCAGAAGGCAGACCATTGACCAGCCGCCACCCCGCGCTTACCCTGGCAGGCCGGGCCTTAATCATCCGTTCGGCAATGCCATTCACAATCAACCGGCTCACGATGAACCGCGCCTCCTCTATGGTCAAAGTGATCGGAATATTTTCTGCCTGTTTCTCGGCCTTCAAAGTCAATAATGCCGCTTCCAAGTCCTGAGGTGAAACCAGATTTCTTTGTACCGCGTCACTCAAAATATTGAGAACACCCCAAGGAACCAATGCGCTTCCCATGACTTTGAAATATAAGCCAATGACTGCCGGATAACTCAAATCCCTCATTGTTAACCACAAACCCTGAATGGCAGACTTAACCGCGTTAATGCCTTCTTCCTGAATCCAATCATTCACATCCTCGGCAATATCAGGATATCGGGCTGGATCATTAACATGCTGGATAACGGCCTCTAAAATCGCGTCCTGATCACCACTTTCCGCAACCTCCAGAACAGGAAGAAAAGCATTATTTTCTGCTCGGAGAATTTCTTTGATCCTTTCTTGAGCAAGCGGCGGCATGGCTAAATACCGTTCGACTTTTAACAATAAGACCGTCATTTCCCGGTTAACCAGCGGTTCGTTTGGAAAAAGATTTTTGAACAAAGCATGCTGACTGGCATGCGCGAGTTCCAGTAAAAGCAAATCTGGATTCTGAAGATCACGCCGGTTCAAAACAAAAACACCATGGTCAAGATCAACCATTGTGCGAGGCTGCTGGGCCGCGATTTCGATAATCGGAAGGCCCGCTGACAAATTGAGTTCACTCAATCGCGTTATCACCGAACGGAGGTTGCTGATTTCGGTCACACTGAGCGATCCGGAGTTGACTGATTGAATCAGTGTAAAGGATGCAATATCTCGGTAGGTCATTCCCAATTGCTGGGCCACATATTGACGAAAGGCACTCTGCGGATCACCTTCTTTGTGCGGCTTTAAAAGGCTTTTTAGATACTGGAGGTCCTCATCCCGACCGCGGGCAATATGCCAGTCCACGATAAAACGGTTCAAATCGCTGAAACCGGAATTCCTAGTCGCTGGACTGTTATAAATCTGCTCGGTTTGCGACGCCACCGCGTGGCTTTGATTGAAATAAAATTCGATGATTTCATGCACGATCAATTGAGTTAAAGCGCTCATCGAGGCCTGCTCGACAAAGGATTGCGACACATAAATCTCAAACACCTGATCGTCGGCATTCCAAATCGGATGGGCTAGAACAAAACCGTTGGTTTCCTCGGCGTTGCGCGAAAAGCCCGGGACGTTGCCCGTATCAATCGTCTTGATCTTTAATCCCGCGGAACCGGCCCCATTGATCAACTGCCACAGCCCCCATTCGTAAGAACCCAACCCCAGCGAATGATTTAAGACAAAATCTCTTACCGCCTGTAATTTCTCGTCGCTGAGCGCGGTTGAAGGTGATGTGGCAATGAGATTACGGATGTAGGCCCGTTCTTCATCGGTTAGTGCCGGTGATCCGGGGAGTTTCTTGGCATCAGCGACCGCCACGGCATCCGCGGGATTGAAGGCATTCAGGGTTCCGATGATCTGGCCGCACGCTCCATCACCGCTTCCCCCTGATGCGCAGGTACGGGTTACCGCGTCGGTAAGACTTTTCAAATACGCGGCGCGGCCTTCGGGCGTGTAAGACTGCCAGCGTCGGACTTGTTCTGAATTTTGGGCTTCACTTAAAATGGTTTGGAGGGGATTCCCTAACCTAAGTTCGGGCAGGGAAAGGAGGGCGCTCAATAATGGCGCCGGAGATCCTCTCGTCGGTGTAAGGCCTTCATTCACGTTTTGGGTCGCCTGCTGTGCGGGGTGCGGAAGCTCAGGAGAATTGGATAACGCCCGTACCGGAAGATCGCTGAGTTTTACCGTTGCCTGGATGCGCGTTGCCAATGCTTTCAAGGTCTTGGCGGTATACAAACTGTTATTCACATAATCTGCCCGCCCGGTTGCTTCCTCAGGACGAAAACTCACATTCACTTGCTCGGTACCAACCAAATTCAACAAGGTTTTTTTATTGCTGTCAGACAATTGATTGAAAAACTCGGTGTTTAAAACCAAACCCATCAAATACGCGTGAGTCTGTTGAAACCCGCTTTGAAAATAATCAGCGACGAGCGGCGGCGTCTGTGCACTCAAATCAGAGTCCACCCCGGCCTGGCTCCAGTAACGCACCATTTCCGCTTCAATCGCGGCCACATCTGCGGTCCCTTCCTTCCAAGAGTTCGCCCGTAGTTGATTGAAGATATTCACAACCACTTGCCGTTTGGCTTCATCGATGATATTCAAGCGTTTCACTTTTGCGGCCTGCGCTTCATTCTCAATCATGGTAGCGAAGAAATCCTCAACGGTCACACCAGGAACCGCGCCGATCTGAGTGACCTCATGGCCGGCAAAAAGCCGCTTGCCATTGACAATCACCCCGCGGTCGCGTCCCAGTCCCTGCAAAATCGTTTCCATGGTATTTTTGGTATCGGTCAAATCCACAAACTTAGTGTTGTTGATATTCACCTTCAGATCCAGACCAAACCGGTCTCCCACGTGGGTGACAATCACAGTCTGCCGAGAAGCGTTTAACAAATAATCCTTAACCCCCTGCTGTGCCACCTGACCGTTTGTGTCTTTAGCCGTCTCAAAATTTATCACGACCCCTGGTCGATAAGACCCCGCGCTCGCGTCCCATTCGTACTTCATCCACTGTGTACCCTGATGGATGATGACATCAACAGCCTTGCCATTCTGCTGATTCTTTTCTTTCATCTGCGCTAAAAACGTCTCGGCAAGGTCCGCGGTATGAATGCTTTCCGTCTCCTGAACGAGCACGCGATGTTGCTGATCTTGACTCACCGCCCCCGCGATCTGTGTGACCGCGTCATGCAAATCTTGGACCGCGGTCACCCTTTCAACCTGGGCGCTGGCATGAAAAGCGTTGGGCACGCTCTCAAGTTCGGCGACTGTAATCCCAAGCAAACCCGCGGCCTTTTGCTTGGCCGCTGCGCTAAAATTGTTCACGTTAAAATATTTCTTAAACGATTCAATCGTGCGGTTACGGTTAACCGGAATCCCTAAGGCATCCAGCATCGGTTCGATCAATCCCAGGGTCCCGCTCATCGCGGTCACATCTCCCCGACGGGCGATCACATCAGCCAGATACTCGGCATAGGTGGCCTGATGGGAATCCGGATTGATCGTGACCTGCGTTAAGTCAGGAACCGCCCCGCTGAAACGCATGCCAAAGAAGTTCATGGCCGCGGCTTCGTAGGGAGAAGAATATCTTAAATCCACTTCCGGCTGACCAAAAGCAACCGGCACGATGCGATCGACTCCTTCTGCGTCCACCACCGCGGCCCAGTCCACCCCCGCGAATTTGTTCATAAAACTCGCGGTCTGTTTGACTGCCGCGCGTAAAGCAATAAATTCATCTTTGGATTTAAAATCTTCGAGCGAGGAGATTCCTTGATGGGCGGCTAAAAGTTCCAAGAATTGATCGTTAAAGATTGGACGAATGGTCTGTCCTTCTGCGTCGGTCGTCACGGTCAGATCACGCAAATCCATAAAACTGATCTCGCCAGCCTGATCGCCGCTGGTAAATCGTCGCAGAAGTTTATTTTTTTCCGCCCAGGCTTCCAGATCAGCGGTGGTCGTGATGTCATTATCTTGCGCGATGACCTCATCGACTGCGTGGTTGACATCGGAGATCATGATCCCGTTTCTCTTGGCGTAAACCAGGGCGAGTAGATTGTGCCGCTGTTGATCAAGGAAGGACTGCAATCCCTGCTCGCCTTCAAAGGCCTGCTTGACGTCTTCTGCCAAAGCCAGCGGATCGCCCTGGCCGTGAATATAACTTTTCCCATCCGCGGTATGAACTTCATCTTGGACCAGTTGAACATTTCTGGTTAAGGCATCATAAGCCTGTCGGTAAACCCCACCCTGCAGGTCTTTTAAACGCACCAAAAATCCGGGAACCGACGCGGTCACAAACACCACATCGGCCTGATTGATCCGCTCAACCATCTCACCGTCGATCTCTGAGGTATCCGTAATCGTCACGGTTTTCAATCCCATTTGCCGATAAACATTTTGAATAGCGGTGCTGTACGCCTCGTTCAGTTTTCCTTCGTCGGAGAGGGCGACCACAGCCTTAGTTTTTCCGCGTAAAAGACCGCTGATCGCCGCCAGATGAATCAAGACATCGGTCTTGCCTTCGCCAGTTAAGATCTCATGGCTCATGGTCCCGTTCGCTAAAAATCTCAAGAAACTCTCGGCCTGAGCAGCATAAAGTTTGAATCCGGGAATCTGCTGTCCCTTGGCCGCTGTAAAGGCGCTCACCACCTGATTGACGGTATTGATAAAATTAACGACCTGGTCACGTTCGGCGGGGGCAACAGCATCGCTGACCGCATACTGCTCAAAATTCCCATTTCCATCAAGCCTTATCGTGATTTGCTTGGCAGCCACGAGCTCGGCTAAATTTTTTGGCGCCACGGCCTGATTCTGCTGCATGGCTTGATACACAATCGAATCACTGTTGATAAATTTCAATAAGCTTCCTGACTGGATGGCCATATTGACAAACTCGGGAGTCAGTGTCAGCTGATGTTGAATCAAAAACTGAGTCAGCTCCACCGGCACGTTCAATAAATTGCCTTGGACGTCGATCTGGATATTTTGCAGATCAGCAATCGTGAATCCGGCGACACCTAGGATTTCGATGATCTGAATATACTCGGCCTGGATGGTGACTTGATTGGTCAAGGTGGCCAAGGCCACTTCAATCTCACCCAAGGTGTTGACGTCGGGTAATTCAATCCTTTTGGTCACGGGGTTGTGATAGGTCAAATAAAGATTGTTGAGCAGTTCAGAAAAAATGGGACTGACCTGGTGATTTAAAAATTGCCGTATTTCCGCGACCTGTTCGATGGTCAAACGTTCGCGTTCACGTGCGGTGATATCACCCCAGCGCCGCCCGCCAACCGCAAACATGCCGCTGGGCAAAACAACATCATTTTGCAAATGATCCCAGTGTTTGGCTAAAGTGATCCTCACCAACAGTTCGCTGACCGGTACCGTAAACTGCCGATCTCCGTCAACCGCGATCGTAATCATGGTATTGGCGGGAAGGACTTCCAATCGTTCCAGCACCAAATCCGCAGAATTCAAATTGATCCCGATTAAATTTTCGCCGGCCGGATGGCTCACCGCTCTAATGGTCAAAACTCCCTGCGAACGATTCTCGGCGAAGTTGGTTATTATTTCGGTAATAAAATTCGATACCGCAACACTGGAAGCGCCGCCCGGGCTTGGCGATAAAAACTCCGACAGCATCTGCGCGGATGTGGGCGATACAAAGGGGAATAGCGATAAGAAACTATAAATGATACGCTCACCAACCCCTTCATCCCAAATCTTTTCAATCGATTCCCTTGTTTTTCCTTTGATGAAATTTAAAAAACCGCTGCCGATTTCATTGGCCGATGAGGCGCCGAGACTTTCAATCCGCTGGACCAAGGTCCCACCCAACCTGCTTAAAGCCGCTTTACCCAGCGGCATACCACCCCAGAAAATGGGGGCGAACGCAGAACCCGCGGCGGAATTGATCAGAATCTGCAAAGGACCAGCTGGATTCCAGACCTGATTCCCCTGCTCATCCTTATACCACTCACCGCCGAATTGGCCGAAGATACCTCGAAACGCGTCCTGCCAGAAAAGATTCGGTATATGGTTCGTGAGCAGATTGACGCCAAGCCCCAACCCCTGCAATTCCGCACTTATCTTAAACAGCTGCGGCATCATATGGAAAACCTCGTCCCACGACTGTCCCATGGTGGCAAGCCCCTTATAACCGAATAATCCTAAAATTTTGTTCACCGAGGAAATCAACCCTTGCTGAACCGTTTCCCCGGCTTGAACCGCTTTAAGCGGAGTACTTAAAAGGCCGATCCCGGCTCCGGTGAGCAAAGAAGTTAAAGCACTTAAGTGACCGACCTTAAAGTCGAAGCCGAAGAAATGAAAAACCGTATTATTCAGCCAGCTATTTTCCGGCACATTGGCCCAGGGCATCCACAATTTCAGATAATTGCTGGTCTCGAAAAGCAGGGTATTGATCGACGGTAATGCCCCGGTTGTATAGATCCCCAATCCCAAATCCGCCAGAAATCCAGTCGCAAAGCTGATCCCAAAGCCTTTGGCGATCTGACTGGCATTGATGACAAATTTTGTCGTCGGAATGGCGGCACTAAAGGCCTTCCCAACGCCCACCGCTATTCCCACCGTAGCCACTCCCAGAGCAAAGCCTTGCAGAAAAGAAAAGATCGCGTCGTTGGCATTGAATCCCTGGCCATTCACGAATGCTAACGAAGTATTGATGACCGCGTTTCCCGCCCCGGTAACGACACCGGTGGTCAGCGCGGTTGCGATATTAGGATGCTGCAGAGCAAACTGCGTGACCGTTCTGTTGAGGCCCGGCACAACCGGCGAAATCCGAGGGGAAATCAACTTCGGTATGATATTGACCTTGCCCGCGAAATCGCGAAATCGCTCGACTTGCGAAAAGATTCCGCGCGTGACATTCATCGCCGGCCCCGAAAAAATGGATTGCACGAATTCCTTACCCACCAATAATAACTTTGCCGCGAACTGCGGGGGTTTCAGAATGACGCGAGCCGCGGTATTTGCCAATTGATCGACCTTTAAAAATACCGTCCTGACCGCCGGTAAATCAAAGACAAATCTGGCAGCAGCACCGACCCTGCTCACCGCAGCGTCGATGACGCTGAGCGCCCTTGCGGTAATCGCTGACCCATACCGGTCCGCGACACCGGCGAAACGAGACACGGTTGTCGCGACCCTCGCAACAAAGCGTGAGCCTAGATTGGATAAAAATCGTGCCATACTGCCGAGCTTACTCAAAGCCAACGTGGTCAGCAAACCAATCGCCGTATGTTTAACTGCCCCGCCCCAATCACCCCGAGCAACATCAAAATACACCACAGCACCGGTCAGGGCCCCCCAGATCACCAACTGAGTCACCAGCGCGGCGGAAAGGGCCAAAAACGGCAGCGCCCAAGCCAGCGCGACCCCAATGGCGACAACCGCGACAAAAGCCAGCGCTCCTCCCACCGCGCCTTTCCAGCTGAAGCTGAAGCCGGTGTTGATGATCATAAAATTCCCGTCGGCGTCGCGGACCGCGACACCATTCTTCACTTGATACGCGGCGCCATTTTTATCTTTGATTTCAACACGGGTCAAATTTGACCAATCGACGTTTCCCTGCAAAATCTTTGCGTCAAAAGTATGGGTAAAACCATCGGCGTCGGGTTCATAGATAACGACGTCTTTAACCGCTGTTCCTTCGTTGACATTCAAATAATTATCATCCAGCCGGAATGAAAAACGCGTGCCATTGAGCAGGTTGCCAGAGACAATCACGTGATCCCTGAGGTCTAAAAATAACTTGAACAGCGACGGTCCGCCACCGACCCGCGGCAGATGATTTTGGATTTGATTGTTCAGGATGACCAGATTGTTGGAATGGAGAACTGCCGAGAAATCACCATGTCCTTCACCATCCTCAACCTGTAAAACCCCGTCGAAAAGGACCCGGGTCCCTCCGGCCAAAATATTTCCCTTCAAAAAATCATAGGTCAGGGTATCGGTCTTGATTTCAGAATAGCCATTGGAATAAACATTCACGTCAACGCCCATCCAGGTCACACTTGCCTTTTCATCCCATCCCTGATTGATGAAATTGGCACTGACCGTTCCGCTCAAAAAAATGCTATCGAGAAATTCCACCGGAGAAAGATTGACGATAAGCTGATCTGGGTTGATCTTCGATGACTGATATTGTTGACGATTGATGTTCAGAAGCGTATTGATCTCTTGAATTTCCAGCTTATGCAAGGCCCTGTTCCCGACGATCTTGCCTTGACTATCATAAACCACGGCCAAAGACCCGTCGCGAATAAAGCCAGCATTATCAAAGAGAAGCCGATAGTCGATCATCCCGGAATTTTGATCAATCATTTCCGCGTAGGTCAAGGTCCCGAGATTTTGCGGGCCGCTGCCTTGGGCATAGTAAAAAGTCTTAGCCACGTTATCTGTGCCCTCAATGAGTCCGCGTTGCACCGACATCTGCAAACTGCCATTGGCATAAAATTGATTCGCTTGGGTATAGTCATCCGTGAAGACACCGCTGCGATGGGACACCAACGCGATCGTGTTCCCATCAGCATCGAGCGTGACTTGATCCCAGCTATTTACTTGGCCGTCAATCAAGCCTCCTACAAGTTCGCCACTTCTGGCATCACGGACAATGGTCTTGCTCCCGTCGCTGTTCTGATTGACCCAGCGTTTGTAATGCTGTGTGACCACTCCATTTTGGTTGACATATAACAACACAACCTCGCCCTTGGCATCCAACGTCCTTTGGTCCCAGCTGTCCGCCTGGCCGTCAATCACCCCTCCTGCCACCTCACCGGCCTTGGCATTGCGCACAATGGTTGTGGTCCCGTCCTCGTGAGCTACTGACCACTGCCGGTAACGATTGATCTCCTCGAGCACCTGGGTAAAAGACGAATTATATTTGAGAGTCGTGACAAAAGAAACTTCTCCCTTATCATCATAATCAATGATGTGACTCATGTTGCTCTGACCCGCCAAAAATCCGCGATGGACAACGCGTGATGTTCCGTTGACATACTTCCAAATATCTTCGGTATAGTTATCGATTAGTTTGCCTTGACGGACCTTTCTTACGGTATTACGCTGAAATATGATTGAAGAGGCTTCATCCAGGCCCCCCAGGAATTCTTTACTACCAAAAGTGCTAGCATCCTCACTCTGGGCGACACCGCCAATCACACCCGTATTCAGACCGTCAATGACCGTGGTGCGATAAACCGATTGGATACGGAGCGGTTTGCCATTGTGCATTTCATGGGTCCGGTATTCCATAAAATCATCCGTAAGAACATTTCCCAGCCACTTTTTGATGCGCAGTGACCCATAAAACTTTTGACCCGCGGCATCAACCATCGTGGAATCAGCATAAGTGGTTATATGGGTGGTTATGTCATCCTGTCCGTTGATGAGGCCGGTGACAATCTCGGTCCGCTCACCGTTCTCACCAGCCAGCGCCCATGGAAAATAGTCATTGATCTTTATCTCGTGAACCGTTCCGACGTAGCGCTCAGTGACCACATGGGTCTCTCGCCCCAGGGGATCGAGCCATCGGGTATCCTTTAAATCACCCACTCCGGCCATCGTGCCTTCCCGTACGATGGTCAGAGCCCCTTCTGAATCATAAGTTCTCGTTTCCGTAAAATCGTTATAAAGCGAACCATCGCCGGCCATCTGGATCATCCTTGCAGAAATAACGCGGCCGCTTTGATATTCAATATAACTTGTTCGTTCAAACGCCCTTCCTTCCACATCTTTTCGGCCGAATAAATACAATCGTCCGAAATCCGGTTTCCAACTGCCCTTTACCGCATTCCCGTTTTCATCCAGCCCTTGGATCGTCTGATCATAAACATAAACCAATTGATATTGCCCATGAGGATTGAAAACCGCCTTGCCGTCTACCACGTCAAAATTCATGATGAGCGTTCCGCCCACGGTCTTTTTCTCGTCGATATCAACATAACTTCCCGGGCCGCAAATCTCATTGTTACTGCCGCACACCTGGCCGTCTTTCAACATAATTCTGCCGCTAAAAACCTCCCATACATCCCGAGAGGAATCATAATGATAGGTGACTACCGCTCCTGCCGTCACCGCCAAATGCATAACGCCGCTGGCCAAAATCCCTTGGCTGTAATCCACGTAACTGTCTTCCTGATCTTTAGCAACACAGAGTTCCCCTTGATTGCCGCACACTTTGTTGGTCAAAATCACCCGTCCATTAAAATCAGGATTAACCCACTGCCGCTTGATGGGATCAAAATGATATTCAACAATCTGTGCGGGCAAACCTAAGGCCACTTGTTCGGGAGACAAACGCTCAAAACGAATGGTCCCGGCGACGATTTTTTCTTGATTGTTCCCCCCTGCGAATTCGACAAAACTCACGGCGACACAGTGTTCGCCGTTGTCGCCGCATTTTTCATTAGCCAAATCCTCAACTCCGCTAAAAAGTTCCCATTGCTGGGTTGCCGGGTTCAGACGATATTCATTGATGACCCGCGGTAAAGGAGCAGCCAATCTCCCGCCTTGAGAACCGGTCGATGCGGGATTAACAACCTTGATCAGCATCACCCCCTCAATCTTATTTCCTTGGTGGTCATAAACCACATAACTGTCTCTCTGCCCGTCCTGGATACAAGGCTCGCCGTTGGGTCCGCACTCTTTGCCTACTAACGAGACCCTCCCGGCCGCGGACATCCCATCCCACTTTTTTGTCTCCGGATTCCAATGAAACTCATCCACCACCGGATCCGCTGCCTTCAGCGTCAGTTCACTCAAAGAAGAAGCCTCACCCAAATCTTCCATATGGATCGTCCCTTGTTCTAAATCGCCCGTAGCGTTATATCTCACCAAACTCGCTTCGCCCAAATATTTTCTGCTGCCGGCCCCGCCGCGGTACAAATAATAATCAAAGACATCCAAATACCACGTGGCGGCGGTGGTGGAATGGAGAAGCGCTGCCAGGTTATAAATCCGTTTTGAAGCATACGGAAACCCAATATCTCTGACAAACTTTTGCATATCCTGCCAAAGCCGGTCGGCGGTGGCGCGCAGATTGATGTTATCATCAGGATCATCTCGGCAGAATCGATGGGTTGGATTGGCATCGCAGAAACGATGTATTCCTAAAATGACACCCGATGTGCCTTCCAGATGATAGGCCTCATCCTGCATCGGGTTAGGATCGATATAAGGATCATAAAAATCATTCTTGAAATAATGACAGCCGTAATACGTGCCACCCTTTTCGCTAAATTCTTTGCAGAATTGATCAACAGTAAAAACCAGGGCATTTCCCAATTTCTCTCTTTGTTCCTTGGATATAGAGGCGGCAGCGTAATCATCATAATCAACCGAAAGGCTCAGCCAACTCGCGTTGTCAATGGCCGAGTGCGGGCTTTGTGATCCATCCGCTAAAAGGCCGGTGATAAATCGGGGAACATTGTTCAAGTCATGCTGAGGGTCATCATAAACACCGTCGTACAACTGAGTGAAGATCGCGTCATTAAGCCCATTGCGGCGCTCAAGCAATTCTGTTTTTCTCGCGCTCAAACCCAGCCGGTCAATATAGTCCAGAATTTGGTTCAACATCGCCAAAACATCGAGGTTATGTTCGGTCACCACATTGGTCGCTTTGACCGGAGTGCACGCCCCGTTTTTTTCGGGATAACCGCAACCCTCTAAAACTTTATAATAATTGGCTTGTCCCTCCAAGGCTTGGACCTCTTTGACCGTCCATCCGGCGGTGACCAGACCGTATTTCCCATTTTCATTTTGCTGATGATAAAGGATTCCATCCAGCGCCTTGACAAAAAAATCAAAAAATTCCTGGCGCACCTTACGCGGACGCTTCTGAAAGATATCGGTGAGCATATACCGTGCCAGGCCATTGAACGCCCAGGCATTGGCCCCGGTAACAAAACGCACATCTTTAAAATTGTCCCCGGGAATGGTATTTTGCGAAAACGCCCAGCCGCCAAAATATTCTTTGCCATCCTCCAATTTCACAGTGGTATAATTATTTTTCAACCAATCGGCCATGACATTGGCCTTAAATTTTTCCGCGGGCGTTCCAACATTGATTTTTTCGCAATCTTCTGGTCGTTGATCGCAAATCCTCGACTCCTGATCCAAGCCAATGCCCTGAGCATAAACCCAGGTCCTTTCATAACGGGCCAGGTATTGGCTATCGGTGGTGGGATCAGCTGGATCATTCAAATACTCCCGCAAAACCCCGGTCGTTGGATTAAATCGTTCTTGTAAAATTGTCTCGGCCTTTAACTTATTGTCCTGATCTCCCCAGACTCCCAGGTCTTCATTTTTCACCTGACTCAAAACAACATTCCGCAGTAACTTCCATTGATTCGCCTGATTCGCCAGTATCTCCTCGAGCGCGTCCTCATCCAACTCAGCCGCGGCCATGCGTCGCACCGATAAATGAGCGGCCTTCCTGACATCCGCCCAATTGACCCAAAAAGTCACCATTCCTTTCTGCAGACAGACCGGCGATTGCCGTCCTGTCCCGTCGGTAAACATCACACATTGATCAAATGCCTCATTCACGGCGCCATCGCTCTTAAGGGCGCGAATGGTGATCGGCACAATGGTTCCCAGCGGACTCGTAACATCCGCTGTTTCTTTAGGCAAAACAAAAGAAAACTCGCCGCCAAATCCGGTCGGAGTCATCCGCGCTAAAAGGATTTTCTCTTTCTCAACGCTTCCTGCCGGCGGAATATTGACCCAGGATACCAAGACGTCTGGGCCATAATTAATGATGCTGGGAACACCTAATAAGAAATCCGCTTCCGTAAACCCCGTCAAAGCGATTTGCACAGCAGGTGTTCGATTCACGGTACGAACGCTCTCCACCGCGTCATCGCCCGCGAGCAGACGGATTTTCCCTCCGGTCATCACTTCCTGCTCTTGCCCCGAATCATCGACGACCTTTTCCATCCATGGCTCATACCAAATGAACCACTGCTTGCCGCTAGCGGTCGTGGTAGCCGGCATATAAGCGGTAGCCGGCATATAACCAGCCCCAATCTGCTTGCTCTGCCACTCTCCTCGACGAGGATCATAAAGCGAAAGAATAATAGGATTACCACCTGGCGCGTTGGGATCGGTCGAGGTGCCGTCTTCATAAATAACCGATAGCTTCGCGGAAACCTTCGCGATCTTCGGGTTGGAAAGGACTTCATCCGCGTCTTCACGATTATCATAGGCCAAGGTCTTAACGATTTCACTGCTCCATAACCCCTTTTGCAGATCCGACCATATGACATCGTTTTCTTCGTCGACCTCGGTTCCCGTCGCTCCGCCATTTCCTTGACCACTTGCTTGACCCTTGATCGTCTGCCGATGAAAATAAGCCAGGGATCCATCCACATTTTCCTTCTGCCAAATGACCTGCACTCCCCCCTGCCAGGTACTGGTTATCGCCGGACTGGTGCCAAAACCAATGACCTGTGGTTGAGACCAGGTGGCTTCCTGATCATCAGAATGCTGAACCACAATCGCGTGATCCGGATCTTCCCGGACCTTGAATACCCGCCCAAAAATATCCTGTACTTTTTGGGCCTTTTTCGTATCTTTGTCAAATAAGGGCATCCAGGTCATCGTGAGATAATCCTGATAATCCCAGGTCCCGTCATTTTCCGTGGTTGCTTTGTTATCAAACAGTGCCGCCCGCCTGGCCGCGACAAAAACCGTTTGCCCGTCGATATAAAGCGAAGGCTGATACTCCCAAGCCTCTTCTGGACGGTCTCTAACCTTGACCAACTCTCTTGACTTCTGCAAATTCCAGACGATATCCGCGGCGAGCTGGCCACTAAGCGCATCGATTTGTGCTGTTTCAATCAATTCATTGGGAAGAACAGCTCGCTCTAAAAATACACTGGCCCGCAGTCTTAAATTTTCGCGGTCCTGCTCAAGCTCTGCCAGCCGTTTCTGGGCGGCTTGAATGTTAGCCTGGATCAACTGTAACGTTAAAAAATCCGGTTTATCCTGATGCGAAGCCGCTTCAAATTCCTTCTTAAGTTGTTCGATGAGCGCTTTCTGCTCGGTAATCTGGCCGGCAAGGATTGGTATTGCGTCCTGAACCGATTTAAGGCCCCTGGCATCCCTGATCTCTCCTTTAGTCTGCGTAATGAGAAATGCAACTGACGACACGGTCCCTTTGACTTGCGATGCCAGACCTTGAAGCCTTGCTAGCTTGGCAACGCCTAACGACATTTCAAGGGGTTTCCCATTAATAAGTTCTAGCACCGGTTTATACTCATTGACCCGATCAATCCACCACTGCCGCTGCTCGCTGAATTCGGTCCCTTGCTTTAACAGTGATCCGATCAAATCAGACCGCGTTTTTACCTTTTCAATCTCATCAATCCTTGCCTGCGTTCTTAAAACCAGGTCTTGCAAATCAGCCATAATCACCGCGTGCGGATCGGCGTCATTCAACTCGGCTATCCCCACGCTGTGATCAAGAAATCCCCCAATCTTTACTCTTAACTCTTCTTGTTCTGTTTCAAGGTTAACGATACGCTCGGCCGCGGTTCCGATTTCTAATGATATTTCCAATTCCAAAGATGCGTCACCTCCGGCTAATAGCGCCTCGGTTTCCAAATCCGCTAACTGCGCTCTCGCGGCAGCCAACTCATTGGCAAGAAGCGGCATACGTGCAATCACTTTCTGCAACGCGCTTTCCTTCGCTTGCAAAGCCTCTTGCTCTGGTTTAAGACTTTTCCACTCGTCGAGATCGTGATGGATTAAAAGCGTTGAAGGTTGCGCCTGAATTTTTAAGGACGCGGCAAGATCATTGACCCAACCGATATTCTCACTGATCCTTCCCGACAATTCTCTCGCTAATTGAAGCTCCTTATTCAATTGAGCTATATTCCGTGCCACTGCCTCGAAAAATGCGCTACATTCCCCTATACAGGTCTGCTCCCCTTCCACCATAATTCTGGTTTCAATTGCGGCTTTTCCTTCGATAACCAGATCAAGCGCTCCCTTAAGCCGCTTTTTCCAGGGCTCAAGCTCGGTAACGGTACTGCGATCCATCTGGTCTCGCCAGCTCAAACCTTCTAATATCGCCTCAAACGAGGCGATCTGTTTTAACAATTCGGCCAGCTTATCAGCCTTTGCTTCGGCAGCGGCTAAACCCGCTTCCAATTCTGCTTGCTTTGCCGCACCCCGTGTTCTTATTTCTTGGATCATTTCCGTAAGTTTTTCTAAACTGATATCCAGCTTCGCCGCATTTTGTATCTCCCCGGCAATCTGCCTGGGCAGCTCGGTAAGTTCCCCTTTAACGCGCATGACCCCGGCTCTTGCCTCTTCCAAATCATCCACGAGCCCTTGCAAAGAACCCAAACTATCTAACCGGCCTAAAATACGGGTTAGTTCATCGGTCCGTTCTATGATCTGCTCGGCCTCTGCTAAATCCTTGTCTTCAATATCCAATATCCCCTGCCAATTTTCCAGCTCAAGCGCCACAAGATCATGGAGGACTTTGATAAAATCGATTTCTTTTTCAACGACGATCGAATCCCAAACTTCCTTATCGGTCAAGTCATAAGTGACCGCGATGCCATCATCGATATAAGTGACGGTTTCTCCTCCCTCTAACATCCGCTCTCGCAATACCATACCCGCGATATTGACTGGTGGTTTCGCGGTTAATTCGGTCACATCAGCCCCTTGCAAATACCAAACCTTTGCCCCTTCTGCGCTCCAGACCAAATGAATTTTTCCACTCTCATCGAAAGCGATATCCGGATGCCGTTTCCACCCCGCGCCATCGGCAATTTGCACCGGTGTGTTAAAGGTTGCTCCTCCATCCACACTCTCGGCGATATAGAGAAATTTTTCACTTTTCCCCGAAGGACCCTTTCCGTTATCCTGGACAACCCAGGTGAGAACAACTTTTCCTTCCTGCGCGGCGACCGCCAGATCGAGAATCAAATAATCCGCCGGGTAAGAAGCGATCGTTGCCGGAACGGTCCAACTTCCTTCCTTTTCCAAATCCGCTCGCTGAGTATAAGAAATCGTGCTGCTCTCTCCTTTAGGCCGGCCCGCGAACCCAATATGCGCCCATTTTTTATCCCCGTATTGCGAGACCGCCATGACCGGAGTAAAAGAAGGTGTAACCCCATCGGTGACCGACATGGGTAAGGCAACCTCTTCATTGGGTAAACGGAATCGTTTTGTGCCAAAAACTCCTTCTCCCCCTAATCCCAGCACGCTGGTATAGAGATAACTGTTTCCCAAGTCGTCGGTCCCAATCCCGGTTCCGGAACTAAAATCTCCCAATTTTTCAACCGAACCAAAAAAACCGGTTCGATAAACCACATATTCCGCGTGGACTTGATAAGGCTGACCTTGACCGCCCTTACTGTCCATGAGCTCACCAAACACCTTATCGGTCGCCGCGTTATGATCGTGATCGACCCATGCAAAAAGCTGCCAACTCTTCTCGTCACCAACCTCTTTGGACAGCGCGTAGTTCGCGGTATTGGGGATATGATCGCCTTCCACCTTGCCGGTCAATGGCGGCTCATCGTTTGTGTTATAATTTTCATAATATTCCAACAAAAATTTTGTAGGGTAGCCGTTGATGACCCGCCCCATCATCAGCAAACGGCCAAAGGTCTTGCCTTTACTCGCCTTATCCGGATCAGCCATCCAGGTAAAAATATTCCAATGATCGTCATCGCCCACCGCAATTTCCTTGACATAAAACGCCTGATTGACCTCTCCCAATCCTGCTAATGGCGCCTGCAGGAATCCATTCACCGGATCAAAACTTCCAAAGCCATAATATTCATAACGGAATTTTGTTTCTGTTCCATCTCCCAAATTTTTCTGATTGGTCATCAACAATCGGCCAAAGGTCTTATCCGTGCCTCCCGTATCAGGAACGGCCCAGCCGTACACCTGCCAATTGGTTGTTTCTTCCTCGGTCTCTTGAACATAAAGGGCATCGTTGGCCTTGCCAACACCGCTGATCGCGGTTCCTTTGATACCTAAGTTGAGATCAAAACCCTGGCCGTTAAAATATTCATAAATCAAATTGACGTTTATGCCATTCACGCTTCTATGAATCATGACTAACCGTCCAAACGTCTTGCCATCTGTCGTGCCCGAGGCATCGAACGTCCAGCCGTAAAGATACCAAAGATCGCTGTTTTCCAGTTCACTGACTTTCACGTAATTCGCCTGTTTAAAATCAGCTTCCTGACCGCCCATACTGCTCAAATACTGATACTGAAAGGTTTCATAATTCCCCGCCGAGGAAGAACGGGCGGCAATGGAAAGAGAAAACGATCGCGCTGCCGAACGGGACGTGGTCATGTTTCCGTTGACTAAACTGCGACTCTCCACCAAGGCCCCGATCGTTTTATCGGTAACGTCATCCGGTGTTTCGGCATTATCCACCCAGGTATAAATTTGATAGCTATTGTTGTCTAACTGATCCATCAACTTGACGTGAGTCGCACTCCTAAAATTAATTTCCTGTCCATGGATCCCATTCAAATATTTGTACAGAGTCACCTTGCCGTCGGCGGTTTGACTTTGCAGCAACGCCCCCATCACCCTATCATTGGGATCAGGGGTACTCTGATCAGGCAACCATTCAAGAACCTGCAGGGTCCCTTCTTTAGTATTCCTGACCGTGACTTGGCCATCGACCCGGAAATCTTGGATGATCTCACTCCCGTCAGCGTATTTGAAGACCGCTTCGACTTCCTTGCCCGCTTCCACCTTTAACACACTGCCGGCAATCGCCTCGCGGCCTTGCGAATCCTTCTGCCCAGCCAAACTGATCTGACCATCGAACATTTTCCATCCACCGACACTCCCATCGCTGTTCCTCAGCTGCAAATCATAAACATATTCGCTCCCGTCGGAATATATCAATCTGCCGTCGGCCTCAACCCCATTTGCATATCGTAGGAAACTCTCCGCGACCGCCGTCCAATTCTTCACCTCATTCGTCATTTTGATCTCTTGGTCGGTCAAATTGATCCTTCCGGTAAAAATCTTCCATCCGCCCGGACTTCCGGTGGCATTCACCAACAACGGATCATAAACATAAACACTTCCATCAGAATAATTGAGCGTTCCTTCGGCCTCAACCCCATTCGCGTATCGCAGGAAACTCCCCGCAATCGCCTTCCAATTCTTCACCTCGTTCGTCATTTTGATCTCTTGGTCGGTCAAATCGATCCTTCCGGTAAACATCTTCCATCCGCCGACACTTCCGTCGGTATTCCTGAGATGCGGATCAAAGGCATAAACACTTCCATCGGAGTAAATGATCTTTCCTTCGACCTCAACCCCATTTGCATATCGTAAAAAACTCCCCGCAATCGCCTTCCAATTCTTTACCTCTTGCGTCATTTTGATCTCTTGGTCGGTCAAATCGATCTTTCCGGTAAAAATCTTCCATCCGCCAACACTTCCATCACTATTCTTCAGCTGCGGATCAAAGACATAAACACTTCCATCGGAGTAAATGATCTTTCCTTCGACCTCAACCCCATTCACGTATCGCAGGAAACTCCCCGCAACCGCCTTCCAATTCTTCACCTCGTTCGTCATTTTGATCTCTTGGTCGGTCAAATCGATCCTTCCGGTAAAAATCTTCCATCCGCCAACACTTCCATCACTATTCTTCAGCTGCGGATCAAAGACATAAACACTTCCATCGGAGTAAATGATCTTTCCTTCGACCTCAACCCCATTCGCGTATCGCAGGAAACTCCCAACAATCGCCACCCAATTCTTCACCTCTTGCGTCATTTTGATCTCTTGGTCGGTCAAATTGATCCTTCCGGTAAACATCTTCCATCCCCCAACACTCCCGTCCGCGTTCTGAAGCAAAGAATCATAAACATATTCATCCCCATCGGAATATTTCAACCTTCCCGCGGCCACCAAACCGTTCTCATACCGCAGGAAACTCCCCACAGTCACGACCCAATCCTTTGCCTCTTCACTCAGCTTGACCTCCTGACCCGTCAAATCAATCTCACCGGTAAATATCTTCCATCCGCCAACACTCCCATCCGCGTTCACCAACAACTGATCATAAACATACTCATCCCCATCGGAATATTTCAACCTTCCCGCGGCCACCAAACCGTTCTCATACCGCAGGAAACTCCCCGCAGTCACGACCCAATTCTTTACCTCTTCACTCAGCTTGATCTCCTGCCCCGTCAGATTGATCCTGCCGGTATATATCCCCCATCCCCCCATACTCCCGTCCGCGTTCACCAACAACGGATCATAAACATACTCATCCCCGTCGGAATATTTCAACCTTCCCGCGGCCACCAAACCGTTCTCATACCG
>JAHFFT010000011.1 GCA_023247795.1 Candidatus Omnitrophota bacterium | reverse complement strand
CCAGGCTCAACTGTCACGACCATTCCTTCTTTGAGCACTGTTGAGCATTTGGCAGATAACCGAGGATCTTCATGAATCTCCAATCCAACGCCGTGTCCCAAGGAATGTCCGAAATATTTCGCTAACCCTTTGCTTTCTAAAATCTTACGCGCTAGCTGATCGATTTCGCTGCACTTTTTTCCCGGCCGGATATCAGCAATAGCCGCTGCTTGCGCTTCCTCAACCGCGGCGTAAACGTTTTTAAAACGAGACGATATTTTACCCAAAACAAAAATTCGTGTCAAGTCAGACTTATACCCTTGATAATCAATCCCCATATCCACCAGCACCACGTCGTTACGACGGAACTTCCGGTCCGTGACCTTCGCATGGGGCAACGCGGAATTCGCTCCCGAGGCAATGATCGGATTAAAAGAAAAAGTCATCCCTTGATCCTGAACAAATCGGGTCAAACGTTTTAACAGCTCGACTTCACTCATACCTGGTCGGATGAGCGGCCGCAGGAACTTAAGTGCCTGCTGATGAATGCGTAAGGCCTGCTCAATCTTCTGAATTTCCTCTGCTCGTTTGACCATCCGCAGATCACCAACCCATGGATCAGCTGCCACCAGTTGAATGGATTTGGGACAAGCGCTTTTCAGCTTTTTAAAACCAGCCAAACTGAAATGGCGGTCATCAAAACCAAGACGTTTGACCTTTTTAGCTTTCAGCAGCTCAAAAAGCAACTGATGAAGGCTTTCTTGATACTGCTTAACAACAACACCTTTCAACCCCTGCTTAGCTTCTTGGGTATAGCGAAAGTCGGTTAAGTAAACGGCTTGATTAGGAAAAACCAATAACCAGGATTCACTCGCCGGGAAATCAGTGAGATAGCGAATATCCGTATCGTTGGTCACCAAATAGGCATCGATACGTTGGGTTGGAAAAAATTTTGTGACGGCGCGAAGTGAAGAATTCACAGTTTGAGATCGTTTTTTACTTTTTGATCAAACGAATGGCGGCTTCAAGACCTAGGATATAACTATTCACACCAAAGCCGGTGATCTGGCCATGGCAGACAGGTGCGATCAATGATTTGTGTCGGAATTCCTCACGGGCATAAATATTGGACAGATGGACCTCAATGGTCGGGGTTTTAACGGCCATGACCGCGTCGCGGATAGCAACACTGGTGTGGGTATAGGCCGCTGGGTTCATCACAATCGCGGCAAAACCATTTTTTTTGCTGGCCGTGATCACATCCACCATCTCACCTTCATGATTCGATTGGAAAAACTCTAACGCGACCCCTGCCGGCTTAGCAACACTGGAAAGCTTCTTATTGATTTCAGCAAGTGTTGTCTTCCCGTAAATGTCCTGTTCCCGCTCTCCCAAAAGATGCAGGTTAGGTCCGTGAATGATGAGAATTTTTTTCATTTTCGCTCTCGCTTCTTCTTACCTCCCCGACGAACTTTCTTCCCTCCCCCTTGCCCCGCCTGTGGCGGGGCTGGTGGGGAGGGTTAGGGAGGGGGAATGTTCAGGGTAAATCAATTTTAAAATCCGAAGACTTCGCCTTCTCAACATACTTCATCTGCAGTTCATAGATGGAACTGTTCAACAAATCGTCTTCTGCGCTCGACAGATTGCCTTTGGTTTTTTCCCGCAGCATGGTCAGCGTATCAATGAGCATTTTGGCCTGGTTCAAATTCGTTTCGACCTTGTTATCGTTCATCGGGTTAGGGATCTCGCCTAAAAAAATCAACGCCTGGAAAGCAAGGCTGGTCATGTAATTCAAAAAATTCATTTCCCACTGGTCCGCTTGCGTGTCGGTCTGGTCCTGCGGCTGCTCTGATTTTTCATCCCCTGGCTGATTCGGCTGTACTTTCTCGCCGGCAACCGAATCTTTCCAAGACTCATCTACTTTCTTCTCAAAAGTCATCTCTTTAACCCTCACTAGGATTTATTATTTCCGTCGGTAGAAAACTATGTTAGCTTAACATCAACACCAAAAAAAGTCAACCGCACTTCTGACCTGCGAGGTGAGAACCCCGGGAGTTGAACCCCGGGAGTTCAACTCCCGGGGTTGGTCACGCGACTCATTCTTCAACCTCAAAGGAAATCAAGACATTGAACGTCAATTCTGGAAAGGACAAATTCGCCGGAAACGGCGGAAAGGGCTGCGATTCTTGAACACTGCGCAGGCCGATCTGCCGCAGATAATTGTTCGCCTGGGTCTTTTCATCCACGATCTTCACCTGCTTCAACCGCCCTTGAGCGTCAAGAACAAACGTCAAATAAACCTGCCCGTTTTTCAAAGCCGGGTCATCAACAAAAAAATACGCCCGATTTTTGATCTTATTACGGATCCGATTTTCATAAGCATCTAGCCCCTGGACATGCTCGCCCTTGACCGAAGCTAGCATTGGCACCGTAATCTGCCGTTTTCCAGAAGGGACAGCCGGTTTAGGACTTTCAGTTAACGCCTGCTTTTGCGGCTCCCATTTCATAGGCTCTTTTTGCGGTTCCTGAAAAAGCGATCGGTCCGCCTTTGCTTTTTTAGTCAACATCTGCGGCTGCGCCAGCAAAGGACGTTCTTTGATCTGGTCCCCGTCATCGCGTTTCGCTTCAAACTCCTGCGCTTCACTCACCTTCGATTGATAAACAACCTCCAATTTCTTCACTTCTTCCGGCTTATGCTGATAAAACTTGGCAAAAAGCAAACACACCATTGCCAAAATGTGAATCAGACATGATGTGACCAGCGCGATAACAAATACCTTCCTTTCTAAATAAAAAAAGATTTTATTCATCGAAACTCACTCGGCGTCATTTTCATAAATCAAAAAACAGTCGCTAAAAACCGCGGGTTTCTCTCATTAAGTACTTGATAAAACGGTAGGTGTCTTTGAACGGATTGATCCGACTCTTTTCATCTCCATAAATTGTCTTGATCGGAAAGGAATAAATCCGAAATCCCAGTTTGCTGGCCTTAATCAACACCTCGGTTTCGATTTCGTACGCATTCGCGGTCAGGGCCAGCTGCCGCAAAATCTCACAAGGGATATAGCGAAATCCACACTGTGTATCGGGGACGTATTGATGACAATACCGAGAAATCAGAAACGACATGAAACGATTCGTTAAGATCCTGATCCACGGCATGCCGCGATGATCGACCATGCGGTTCCCGACGATGATCGCGTGCGGATAAGTATGCGCCTTTTGAATCAAAACATCCAAATCGGCAGGATCGTGCTGGCCATCGCCATCCATGGTCACCACACCCAGAAAGGGATCCTTAACGGCATAAGCAAAACCCTTTTGCAGAGAATACCCCTTGCCATTCCGTTCTTGATTGCGGATAACAACGGCCCCGGCTGCAAATGCGAGTTTTTCACTCCCGTCCGTCGATCCATCATCAATCACCACAACATCCAGATCGCGTTCACGAATCTGCTTAACGATTTTGGCTATTTGACGGGATTCGTTAAAGACCGGGATGATGACACAAATATTTTCCGAATTCTTTTCAAGACTCATTTTCGTCGATCCAATACTTACGAAACATCAACCACTGGGTTGGATATTGCCGTATCTTGCTTTCAATCACCGTAAGATATTTCTGAATCATCTCGGAAATGACTCCGTCCGTTAAAGACTCTTTTACAACCGCAGGATAAATCGGTTCTTCGATGGTCAGCGCGAAAGTATCGTCTTCCTGACGAACGAGAAAAACCGGAACAATCGCGGCCCCGGTCTTCAGCGAAAAAATAGCCGGGCCTTTAGGAATCAGGCACTTCTGCCCCAAAAAGTCCATGACAACACCGCGATGGTTAACACTGAAATCTCGGTCCCCGACCACCGCCACAATGCCGTTGTCTTTTAAAATTTGAATGCAGCGGCGGACCGCGAACTGCGCCGGGATAACCGCCACCCCCCGCGCCGACCGCTGCTGATTAAAGAGATTGTTGACCGGACGCTCTTTGTGCGATAAGGCAACGGCCACCGGCGGATATCCTAAAAGGCTTAAAAGAACAGCGCCCAATTCCCAATTGCCCAAATGGGCCGTCACCACAACAACCCCTTTGCCTCGATCCAAGGCCTTTTGCATATTCCGCAAATTTTCAATTTTGATCTTTTCGCGAATGAAGGAATGATCCAATTCCTTGGCCATCCGGAAAAACTCCACCAAATATTTACCGAAATTGCGAAAGACCTCGCGGGTCTTCGTCGGCAAATCAGGCGCGTTGGGAAGGATTTTTTCTAAATTTTGAAAAACAGCTTTGCGGTCTCGGAAAGAAAAAAAATATTGGCCGTCGGAAATGGTCGTGGCGAATTGATAAGCCCCCTTGATGGAAAGGCGGCGGACAATGAACTGCCCGATTTTGTACATCAAAAACTTAAACATTCACATGACTCGCGGCCGAAATCCGTCGGGGGGTTTGCTCTAAAATCAATTTGGCAATGTCCGAAGCCGCGTGCGGTTTTCCGTTTTCATAAGCAGCGCGGCCCATCGCCGCCAAACGCTCAGGAGACTTCAACAGCAATTCGATTTCTTCGCCGATGTCATTGGTCTTATCGATCCGGATCCCAATCCCTTTTTTCAAAAGGAAATCGGTGTTGCGCATCTCCTGGCCGGGGATCGGATTCACAATCACCATCGGCAGCCCCTTTGCCAAACATTCGCTGGTGGTCATCCCGCCGGGCTTGGTCACGATGAGGGTAGAGACTTCCATCAGCTCATCAACGTTATTGGAATATTCAAAAAAAATGATTTTTTTATCTTTGGTCTCCCGGCGGTTTTCCAGCCACTTGGTCAACTTTTTATTGGTCCCAGTCAAGACAATCATCTGCAACGGCATTTGTAATTCCGTCAAAGAACGGACCACTTGTTTGATCGGCCCTAAACCCTGTCCGCCGCCCATGATGAGCACCGTCGGGATCGAACGATCCAATCCCAACTTCGCGGCAATCGGCTGTTTGTCCAACTGTGTGGCAAATTTCAGCCGAATGGGGATCCCATAAACTTTGATTGCGTCAGGAGGCACGCCCTTTTTGATAAACCGCTCACGCGCGTCTTCATTTGGAACAATGTAATAATCAACCCCCTCGTTGATCCAATATGAATGCGGGGCGTAATCCGTGAGAACGCCGATCAATTGGATCGATAAATTGTTCTTTCGTTTATAATCCGCGACCATTCCGCACGGGAAGGCCTGCGTGCAAACAATCGTGTCCGGCTGATAACGGTTCAGGAGCATTTCAATTTTCTTGTGGCTGGTCCGGTGTAAAAAATTTTTAATCGACTGGGAATTCTTAACGACCTTGGGGTTATCGTACAGATAGTCCCACACGATCGGGGTGCGTTTGATGACACTCATGTAAGCTTGATTGACGACTTTTTCTAGGATAGGAAAGGCATAACCAAAACCATTGACACTGGGGACTTCGATATTCTCGTCGAGCTGGCGCAGCGAACGCTGGATCGCCAGTGTCGCCTGACGATGGCCAGAAACCCTGGTGATGTACATCAACAAAACTTTTCTTCGCAATGGCGTTGTCATCAAACCGCTCTCTAAAAGTTCAAACCAACGATGGTTCCATCGTGGCCAAGGTCGACCCGACTTTAACTTCCTGCCCTTCATGAAAATGAATTTCCTTGATCCTACCGTCACTTGCCGCTGGAATGTTAAAACTTGCTTTATCGGTCACCAATTCGACCACATCATCGTCTTTTTTAACAAGGTCTCCGGGGCGGACATACCAAAGGGCGACAACCGCCTTTTCGATCCCTTCTCCCAGTTCCGGCAAAATGATATTGTTCATGCTCATGTCTCTATGAAATTTTTTTCTGTTCACAACGCAGATGAAAACTTTTAGTCAACACGTCCAACATTTTTTCTTTCACCAAACTCATTTCCACGCTCTGCCCTTTGATTTTCTCAATGGACGTCATCTGCACGTCGAGCCCACAAGGTTTGATCAGAGAAAACAGATTGAGATCCGTATTAGCATTAACGGCCAGGCCGTGAAAGGTGATCCACTTCTTGACGCCTACGCCGATCGAGGCAATCTTGTTTTGAGCGACCCAGACGCCAGTCTTGCCTAAAAGCCTATCAGACAATATAGCAAACTCCTTCAAGAAAGCAATGACCGCCTGCTCTAACTGATGAAGGTACCAATGCAGGTCCATTTTGTAATTTCGCAGATCCAAGATGGGATAAACGACCAGCTGCCCCGGGCTATGCAAAGTCACTTCCCCGCCGCGGTCGATTTCATGAACGGAGACCCCAAGCCTTTGCAAATCCTCCCGCGGAATTAAGATATGCTCCGTCTTTGCCAAACGCCCCAAAGTCAACACCGACGGATGCTCACATAAAAAAATGATCTGCTCCTGCCCAGCCATGACTTCCGCGACAGCCTGCTTCTGCTTTTGATAAGCGGCTAAATAATCAATGCAACCCAAATCAACAACCCGACAGTTCATAGTTTTATAGTCTTTCGCTTAAGCATAACTGCATATCATAGACCCGCGCCTAGAAATATTGCAACAAACTTTCTTGCGTCAAAGGAACAATCGCATGAATCCATGGCTCGAAATGGTTGGCCCCCTCTAACAATCGATTTTCAAATTGCAGGATCCGCTCTCGCAATGGGGAACTCTCGATATTGCGGCCGATTTCTTCTTCCAGCTTAGCAAAGTCAATCCCACCCAACGGTTTGTCGGCAACCAGCATCATCTTATCATGTCCATCTGGCTTACCTTCTTGCGTGAGAGTCGCTTGGGGCTGGACAAAATCTCCGTCAAAGGCCTCGGGGAACCGTTGCAAATACTCAATTTCAATACCCCATTTCTTGGCAAAGGCAAACAAGTCAGCGGCCATGTCTTTGATCGATTCATAACGGTCCTCTGGCTTTCTTGCCATGGCCTTGATAACCACAGCTCTGATTTCTTTGGGGACCCAGCCGGAGATGTTTTTATCGGTGATGTCTATGTTCAGTTTATCTTCTATGAACTCCCATACATCTTCCTGACCAGTAAAGGGTAGATCCCCCTGCAGTAACCAATACAAAATAACCCCAGCGCTATAAACATCAAATTTTTTATTTAGCGTGTATGCTTCTCCTTTCAAGGCTTCCGGCGGCATATACTGGACTGAACCAACAATATCCTCTGGATCAGGAGAGAATGGTTCCTCTTCTTCTGACCGTAATTTGGAATCAACAATGCCTGAAAACCCAAAATCCAATAAAGTGACCTTTAAATTATTTTCATCAAAAATTATATTATCCGGCTTCACATCCCGGTGAACATATCCGGTCTTATGGATTTCATGCAAAACCCCCAATAGAGCAAAAATAATTTCTAAATTTGTTTTCAAGTCAACAGGACGATTTTTATGCAATGGCTTTCCCTTTTCAAATAATAAATACAATTCCTCATTAATAAAAGCGAGCCGTTTCGGAGTTTGTTGGTCCAATATCCGATTCTGCTGTCTCTGCAGCCGCTCTAATTTAATATTTTCATTTGCAATACTAGAATATTTTTGGCCAGTTTCTAAAGTCTTTTTAATAACATAACCTCCTTTTACTTTGGCATTTGCAAGATAGGACATGGCTCCTTGATTTTTAAAACCTTTCCACTTCAACTTATCCCACTGAATTCCGCTCCAATCAGGCAGGGGCGGTCTCGGCCAATCACTGATATCTTTTGAAAAATTTTCGGTGATAAACTGCCGCGCCACCCGTCCTATCGGAGTCATTTCTGGCGCTACAATATCAGGTAAAATATCATCTTCATTATCTATAAAAATTAATTTGTCCCGGTCAAAAATCTTTCTGGTCAGCGCAATGATGTCATTGTAATTTGAAATCGTTTTTGCTAAAGACTCGTACACCACGTATTCCAAATCCAAATCCGAAACAGCTAAGATTTCTCCCCACCTTTGTAGGTATTTCATAAAATCAACAGCCAATGTTTCCGAACTCCCTAAGAGATACTTTTCTTTAGCAAAAATATATTTCTTAGCCTCAAAACATTTGAATCCACCACCGATATTGCGAAGCTTAGGTTCTATCTGCTGGAAAGAATCCCATTTTTTTAACTCCTGGGATGCCGGACTGTTGAGCCAGGCGTTCATACGCTTTTGCAAATCTTCCATGAATGCCGAATTTGCCTGCAGAACGTTAGATGCATTTGTCTCGATGCTCTGCTGCCATTGCGCAAACTCATTTGCTGTCACTTCTTTACCCGCAAATGGATCATCAGACGTCAACATCATCTGATCTTTGCCATCAGTTACAGCGGCAGTGGGATCAACTCTTGACTCTTGAACAAAATCTCCGTCAAAGGCCTCGGGGAATCGTTTCAAATACGAAATCTCAATGTCCCATTTCTTGGCAAAGGCAAATAGATCGGCGGCCATGGCTTTGATCGATTCATAACGATACTCTGGCTTTCTTGCCATGGCCTTGATGATCACCGCTCTCATCTCTTTGGGGACCCAGCCGGTAAGATCGTCATCATTAAAATCTTTCATTAGCTTAACATGTATCTGTTTATCAATATCACCACTACCAAAAGATGGTAATGCCCCATCATGCATCATTTGATACAAAATAATCCCAGCGCTATACACGTCAAATTGCTGATTGAGTTTATATGGAGGATTCGTATCGTCCAGAGCTTCTGGCGGCATGTGATCAAAAGATCCTAAGAGGATGTCATCTGGATCTATGTCCTCTTCTTGCCCTCGCAGTTTGTCATCAACAATTCCCGATAGCCCAAAATCCAAAAGCGTGACTTTTAAATTATCTTTGTCAAAAATAATATTATCCGACTTCACATCACAATGACTATATCCGACCTTATGGATTTCATACAAAACTCCTAAAAGGCTAAAAATGATTTCTAAATTTGTTTTTAAATCAACCGGCATATTTTGCAATACAAATGGATTACCTTTCTCAGCTAATAAATATAGTCTATCCTTATTGGAAGCGAGTACCCGAGGGGTTTGTTGATCCAATATCCGATTCTGCTGCCTGTGCAGTCGCTCTAATTTAACTTTTTCCTTCGTGATGTATAAACCGTTTGGAACTTTCCTAATAACATCGATTCCCTTTACCGTGGCTTGGGTAATGTAAGACATTGAATGCTTCCCGATGATAGGAATAGAACGCCAATCTAACCCATCCCAATGAATATCACTCAAATCAGGCAAAGGCGGGCGTTCCCAATCAATATCCTTCTTTAAAAGATTTTCACTGATAAACTGCCGTGCCACCCGTCCTAATGGCGTTCTCCCTGGGGCAACTTCTTGAAAGCTAGAAGGAATACTATCTTTTGCAAAGATATATTTATCCCGGTCAAATATCTTTCTGGTCAGCGCAATGATATCATTGTGACTTAAAATGGTTCTTTCCAAGGCCTCATGCACCACGTATTCCAGATCCATATCTGGAACGTCCAAAATCTTCCCCCATCTTTGCAGGTATGTGAAGAAATCAACGGCCAGCGCCTGAGAATCACCTAAAAGATACTTTTCCTTAGCAAAAATATAATCTTTGGCTGTGAACATAGAAAACGTTTGCGCGATATTGCCGAGAGCAGCCTTTATCTTCGCCAGGTCCATTGCGACCTTACTCTGAACATCATCAGAAGCTATCGGTTTTGCTAGTTGCCGCCTCCATTCCTTTTCCAAATCAAGTCGCAAATCCTTTTCGGAGAGTAGCCGCTCAAGCATTTTGACTATCCGGCCTTGCAGAGTGTCAAACAATTCCGAGTTTGCCTGACGAAGAGGCTGATCATCCAACAATATCTTTTCCAACCATTTGTTCAACTCATCGTCCGTAACATCGTTTCCTTTGATCTGCCCTCCCATAAGGTCTTCATTGACCAGATTGTCTTCCGGCCGTTTCTTTGCGTCCACACCTCCGGCAATTTTAACCAAGCGATCAGATTGCTTTTGAAATGCTAGAACATCCGGATCCTTTGGATCCGTCCTCACCTCTTCCTTTCCCATAAGATCGAGGACCGTGATCCCGCCGGAAAAATAATGCCGTGCCAACGACGTCCCCTGCCGCTGATCGTATTCTTCTTTGACATAATCATAAATTCCTTTTTGATAGGCCTCGGTATAACGTTTATAAATCTCGTCGCGGCTGCCTGGATCAGCCACATCAATTCCGCTCAACTTCATCTGATCAGCGTAATTTTTGCCAAAGACGCTTTCCTTTAAGGCCCGCTTATACCAGGCGGCCAAAATCAGCGCATCATAAATTTGCCTTAAGTTGGCAAAATTTTTGCCCTCATTGACCTCACGCTCAATTTCCGGTAGGACAACGTCTTTAAATGTTTTTGTTGAAATCTGATTGAGTTCCCGCGCTGGCCCATTGCCAGCCTCATCTGAACCATCTGCCGGCTCTTTCAAATTTTTTCGCAAGGCCAGATAATCTTCATCCATCATTAGCTTCAAACGGCTTTTGATGACAAAGGCACTTTCGTTCTCTCGATTCTCATAAACAACCACTTTGTCCGGAACGATCCAAATTTTATGAAACGTGTTGATGGGAACATCGGAAATGCCAAATTCATCATAAATTTTCTGATAGACCCCCTGCCAAAACTGTTTGCCCAATTCCCCTTCCGGATAAATCGAGGAAGCGGTCAGCTGTTTTAAAGTATAATCCTGTGCCAAAAGGTCCCGCCCCAGCTCGGTCTGCGCCAAACGATCATCAATCATATGGTCGCGTTCATAAGGCGAGAGATTAACCCAAAGATCCTCCTGAGGAATTGCCAGTCCTGCCAAAAAATAACGGATCATCTTGAGTGATTCCGCTTTCAAAGCAGCGTCATTCAATTCGACATCCCCTTTATCCAAAATAAAATCAAAATTCAGCGGCTTATTCGTAAATACTTTAATACCAACTAGATGGGGAGGATTAAATGCGGTGCTCGGGCGAATCACTTGCCCGGCAAGCGGCAAATCGATTGTGGTTTGAGCATAGACCTTCAGTTGCGGATTTATACCGGTGAAAAGCGATATAAAAGCAATAAAAATCGCTATCCATTTGCGAAATAAAAAGTTACGCATATGTCCTGTGTGAATAAAAGACTGGTTCAAGTTAGTTACTCATAATTCTTATAAGTATAGTATATGGCGTCGGGAGAAAGCAAACTGAAAGACCCCGTAGGCGACTCACCTACGGGGTCAGAATAAAAGGGTCAAAAAAAACCCGTCTCATATTGCATGAAACGGGGTTCTTATTTTTTACACAACAATTATTTTACATCTTTCGACAGATCGCCTCTGCCATTTCCTGCGTACCGACCGCCGTGGGATCGTCGCGGTTGGCTTTCAAATCATAGGTCACATTTTTACCTTCCTTCAAAACGGCCTTGACCGCGTTTTCCAGACGATCAGCGGCCTTGGCCTCTTTCAGATGCCGCAGCATCAAAACTCCCGAAAGGATCGTGGCCGTTGGATTCACTTTATTCTTACCGGCGTATTTGGGTGCTGATCCATGCACAGGCTCAAAAAGTGCGATCTCATCGCCGAAATTCGCTCCCGGGGCAATGCCTAATCCCCCCACCAGACCGGCGCAAAGATCAGAGACAATATCGCCGTAAAGATTAGGAAGCACTAAAACATCATACAGTTCCGGTTTCTGCACCAGCTGCATGCACATGTTATCGACGATCACATCCTGAAACCCCACCCTTCCCTCATATTCTTTGGCCACTTCCCGGCCGGTTCTTAGAAACAACCCATCGGTAAATTTCATGATGTTGGCCTTATGCACTGCCGTGACCATTTTGCGGTTATTTTTAACCGCGTATTCAAAGGCGTATTTGAAGATACGACGGCTCGCCGTCACCGAAATGGGTTTGATTGAAATCGCCGCGTCATCACGGATCTGCTTAGGCTGCAGCTGATTGATCTCTTTAATCAACTTAAGGGCTTCTTTCGACCCCTTATCAAACTCAATGCCAGCGTACAAATCCTCGGTGTTCTCGCGGAAGATCATTAAGTTAAGATTGGGGTTGGACGATTTCGTCCCTTCATAATATTTGCACGGACGGACACAGGCAAAAAGATCAAGTTCTTGACGGAGTTGCACATTGACCGAACGAAAACCCGTCCCAATCGGGGTCACAATGGGGCCTTTGATCGCGACCTTATTTTTGCGGATGGAGTCCAATACGAATTTCGGCAACGGTGTGTTGTATTTCTTGATCGCGTGCTCACCGACCTCCACCTCTTCCCACGCGATCTTAACACCTGTCGCGTCAACGCATTTCTTCATCGCCTGAGCAACCTCAGGACCGATCCCGTCTCCTGGTAAAAGCGTGACTTTATAAGACATGATCTTTTGTGCTCCTCTCTAGCTTAGCTTTATGTCTCAAATTCCAAGTTCCAAGTTGCAAGTCTCAAATTGCAAATGACTTGAAACCTGCGACATGCGACTTGAGACATAAAAGGACTTGTTACTTATTGATCCAATCCGCGATCCGTTTGATGCCTTCTTTGATGCGCTCCGACGAGGTTGAAAAACTCAACCGGACAAAACCCGGGGCCCCAAAACCATCACCTGGGATGATCGCCACTTTGGCTTCATCCAAAATGCGTTTTGCCAACTCCATAGAATCTCCTAATGCGCCAGCGTCACAAAATAGATAAAAAGCCCCTTGCGGCCGAATATAGCTAAGCTGCGGAATCTCATCGACGAGCTTCATCATCAAATCGCGCCTATCTTTGAATTGCTGACACATCTCTCGCACAATTTTTTCATCGCAAAGCAAGGCCTGCAAGGCCGCCTTTTGGCTGATCGAGGTTGGATTGGAAGTTGAGTGATCTTGAAAATTTTTAATATGGTCCATCACTTCTTTGGGGCCGGCCGCGTAACCGATCCGCCAGCCGGTCATGGAGTAGGCCTTGGAGACCCCGTTGACCGTGATGGTCAGATCATAAATATCTTTGCCCAGGGCGGCGATCGACGTGTATTCATCCAAATCATAAAGTAGTTTTTCATAAATCTCGTCGCTGATCACAAAAATCTGCTGCCGGACACAAACTTTAGCAATGGCCTCCAATTCCGCGCGATGATAAACACTACCGGTGGGGTTAGAGGGAGAATTCAAAATGAGCACACGAGTATTCGCCGTGATATGGTCTTGCAACTGCTCCGCCGTCAACTTAAAATCCGTATCCGCGCTGGTCTCGATGAATTTCGGTGTGCCACCCGCCAGCTTAACCTGTTCCGGATAACTGACCCAATAAGGAGCAGGGATCAACACCTCATCTCCCTCATCGACCAAGACCTGAATGGCGCAATAGAGAGAATGTTTGGCCCCACAGGAGACCGCGATCTGCTCGGGAGTGTAATTCAATTGATTGTCTTTTTTGAATTTTGCCGAAATGGCCTTACGGAGCTCTAAAATTCCGGTACTAGGAGTGTATTTGGTGAATCCTTCGTTGATGGCTTTAACTGCGGCATCTTTGATTTCCTGCGGGGTATCAAAGTCAGGTTCTCCACCCGCGAAATTTACAACGTCAGCCCCTTGCGCTTGCAATTCTTTCACGCGAGCGGTGATCGCTAAGGTTGAAGAGGCAACAAGCTTTTGAATCCTTTTATTGATCCTCAATTCCATGGTCTGCATCTTAGCCTTCCCCGGATTTTCGTCGAAAAAAACTTCGTATCCCTCCTAACCACTTTTTTTTGCTTTTGTCATCCTGCTCATGACCCTTTTTTGATTTACCTGGATCCGGTGGAATGACTTTCTTTTTAGTTTCTTTGGTTTCCGGTGCTGTCGAAGTGGAACCTTGAGTGGTCGCTACCGCTATCTCCGGGGTTAAATCCTTGGTCTTCTTGGCTGCCGAGGAGCGGGGTTTGCTGACAATCACTTCCGACTTCTCAGTCAATTCCAGATAAACCATCTGAGCATTATCTCCTCGACGCAAAGATAACGGAATGATGCGCGTATAACCGCCAACGCGATTTTTAAAACGCGGTGCTGTTTTATCAAACAACTCTTTGACCAATTGATGATCGCATAAAATGGCAAAAGCCCGTCGACGATGGATCAGACCGCCTTTTTTGCCCAAGGTAATCAGTTGATCGACCAGCCTGCGCGCTTGCCTAGCCTTGGCCTTCGTAGTACAGATCCGCTGCTCAAACAAAGTGGCCTTGGCCATATCGCGCATCGTGGCCTTGCGCAAACTTCGATTTCTTGATAAACGATTCCCGGCAATACCATGTCTCATTTTTCTATTCCTTAATTGCTGCTAACGACTTCTTCATCCACCCGTTTTAGTTTCTTCGGATCAATTTTCATCCCTAAATGCAGTCCCATGATCTTCAAAAGATCATTGATTTCCGTCAAGGACTTCTTGCCGAAATTACGAAAACTCAAAAGTTCCGACTCGGTCTTGCGCACAAGCTCAGCGATCGATTTGATGTTCGCGTCTTTCAAACAATTGGCGCTGCGGACGGAAAGTTCGAGCTCCGAGATGGGAAGACGGAGTTTCTCATACTGCGATTTCTCCTCTTCTGATATTTCCTCTTCTTCTTCTTCTTCCTCCGGAAGCTGGCCATAACTCACAAAGACATCCAAATGACGCTGCAGGATATTGGCCCCATAAAGCAAAGCCTCTTTGGGAGCGATCCCGCCATTGGTCCAAATTTCCAAAACCAATCGATCATAGTCGGTACGCTGCCCCACTCGGGTATTCTCCACATAAAAATTGACCTTGGTGATCGGAGTGAAAATGGAGTCAATCGCGATTGACCCGATCAAGGCCCCTTCTTTTTTGTTCTGCTCGGCCGGGACATACCCGCGTCCGCGCGAAACTTCCAACTCCACGTTAAACAACACGTCTTGAGTCAGGGTGGCAATATGATGGTCCCCATTCACGATTTCGATTGTTTCGTCACAGATGATGTCCTTGGCCTTGATTTCACCTTTTTTATGGGCCTTGATAAAAATCGTCTTCGGGACCTTGGAATGCGATCTGATGACCAGCCCCTTAATATTGAGAATGATGTCTGTGATCGATTCGACAACCCCCGCGATCGTCGAGAATTCATGCTGCACTCCATCAATCTTGATCGATGTGACCGCACTTCCTTCTATGGACGACAAGAGGATCCGGCGCAAAGAATTGCCCAGGGTTGTTCCATACCCTCGTTCAAAAGGCTCCGCCATAAAACAGCCATAACGGGGCGTGTATTTCTTCTCGTCACAATCTAACCGTTTGGGCATTTGAAAATCTCGCCATTTCACTCCCATAGAATCTTCCTCCTCATTGATTGGATAATAAAATTTGAAAAACTTATTTCGAATAAAGTTCGATGATCATCTGCTCATTGATCGGGAAATGAATGTCTTCCCGTTCCGGCATGCGAACCACTTTCCCGCGCACGTGACCTTCATCAACATTCAACCAGCCAGGAATCGATAATTCACTGCGGTCATGATTGAATTCCAGATTCTTCTTGATGTATTTCTTGACGTGGTCTTTTTCTTTGAGTGCGATCTCATCGCCGGGTTTGACCAGATACGAAGGGATATTGACTTTTCGGCCATTGACGCAAACCAAACCATGCCCGACAATTTGCCTGGCCTGCGGACGGGTGATCGCGAATCCTAAAGAATAAACAACATTGTCCAGACGACGCTCCAACAATTGCAGCAATACGGTCCCGGTGATCCCTTTGGATCGTGTCGCCATTTCATAATAGCGTCGGAACTGCCGCTCCAAGATACCATAAAGACGTTTGACTTTCTGTTTCTCCCGTAGCTGAACCCCATAGTTGGAAAGCTTGATCCGACGGGCGCCATGGTCACCCGGGGGATTGATCCGCCGCTCGACACAGTTTTTTCGCCGGGAAAAAAGTTCGATTCCTTCTCGTCGTGATAATCGCCATTTGGGGCCGGTATATCTTGCCATATGATCTCCTTTTAAACCCTTCGTTTCTTTCGAGCGCGACAGCCGTTATGAGGAATCGGGGTCACATCTTTGATGGACATGACATTCAACCCTGCCGCCTGAATCGCGCGGATCGCGGATTCTCTTCCTGAACCAGGCCCTTTCACTCTAACGTCCACTGTTTGCAATCCAAGTTCCTTGGCCTCTTTGGCCGCGGCTGACGCTGCCACTTGAGCGGCAAAAGGCGTAGATTTTTTGGAACCGCTGAAACCAACACAACCCGGCGACGACCAGGAAATGACATGCCCCTGCCGGTCAGTGATGCTGATCAAAGTATTATTGAAAGACGCTTGGATCATGACGATTCCCGACGTCACCCCATGCAGGGATTTTCTTTTTGACTTTTTTTCTTTACGGACTACGACTTTATCTTTATCCTGCGCTTGTTCATTGGCCATAATGTTTCCTCTATGCTGTTGGTAGAGTTTTTATTTTCGCGCCGACGGTGGCTTTTTTGCCTTTCCTCGTGCGGGCGTTGGTCCTGGTCCGTTGTCCTCTGACCGGCAGCCCCTTACGATGGCGCAGTCCCCGATAGGTCCCAATGTCCATATGCCGTCGGACGTTCTGCGTGACTTCTCGGCGCAGATCACCCTCAATGCGATATTGGCTTTGGATGATCGACGTGATTTTTGCGATTTCCGCTTCGCTCAAATCTTTCGCTCTTTTATTAGGGTCCACTTTCGCTTCTTCTAAAATCATGCGCGAGCGATACCGACCAATCCCGTAGATATAGGGAAGTGCTGCTTCAATCCTCTTCTCTCGAGGAATATCCATACCTAAAATTCTTGGCATTCTTTGGGTCCTCTCATTAAGCAGGCAACGTAAAAAACCGTTTCCCGTTTCTATCCTTGACGTTGTTTGTGTTTGGGATTATCGCAAATCACCCGCACCACATTATTCCGCCGAACGATGCGGCATTTGCCGCAAATTCTTTTAACAGACGATTTGACTTTCATTAAATTTTGTTCCTAAAAGTAATTCTTCCTCGGGTTAAATCATAAGGTGACAGTTCGACTTTCACGGCGTCTCCCGGCAAAATTCGAATGAAATGCATCCTGATCTTCCCAGAAACATGAGCAGTGATCTCATGCCCATTTTCAAGTCGCACTCGAAATTGGGCATTGGGAAGAGCCTCACTCACAACCCCTTCGACTTCAATCAAATCTTCTTTTGCCATAATTTCTGATTGGCCTGCCGCGTTCTCTAATCTTAGATACTTCCGTTTTCGGTTAAAATCTCCGGACCATTGGCTGCCACCGCTATCGTATGTTCAAAATGCGCCGAATGCTGACCGTCGGCGGTCTCAACAGTCCAACCGTCTCCTAAAATCTTGGTCTGCCAGGTCCCCAAATTCACCATCGGCTCAATGGCAAAAACCATTCCTTCCTTCAAGACCGGGCCCCGATGGGGAAGACCAAAATTAGGGATCTCCGGTGGTTCGTGCAATTTCTGACCAATGCCGTGTCCGACAAAATCCCGAACAACCGACAATCCCTGAGCTTCAACATGACCTTGGACCGCCGCCGAGATGTCCGACAAATGATTTCCTACCTTGGCTTGGGCAATTCCCTTGTAAAGAGCAGTGCGCGTGACCTCTAAAAGCATCTGCAGTTTGGGTTTGATCTTTCCTATCCCTACCGTCACCGCCGTATCGGAATAATATTTTTGGTAAATGATTCCGATATCAATACTGACCAAATCACCTTCCAAAATCAACCGTGGGCCTGGCACGCCATGAACCACCTGTTGATTCACGGAAACACAAACCGCGCCCGGAAAACCCCGGTACCCCTTGAAAGCGGCCTCAACCCCATGGCTTTCGATCAAACTCGTCGCCACATCATCAATCGCTTGGGTCGTCATTCCTGATTTTAAAGAACACGTCAATTCTCTGATGATTGACGCTAAAATCTTTCCGGCCTTACGAAGAACCTCTATTTCTTGAACCGTTTTTATGCTGATGAGGGATTCGATTTTCATGCATACTCTTCATCAAAATGTTCAAAACATCTTGGGAATCTTTATCACCATCAACTCTGAGCAAGCGGTCCTGGGCTTCATAATAAGCAATGATGGGAGCGGTCTTTTTTAAGTAAACCTCTAAACGTTTTCTGATCGTCGCTTCATTATCATCCGGACGCTGGGCAACCGTTCCACCGCATTCATCACATTTGCGGCTCACGGCCGGTGGTTTGTTTTTAATATGAAAAATCGCCCCGCATTTCTGACAAACTCTTCGTCCGGTCAACCGGGTGATAATCACTGGCTCACTGCTTTCCATATAAAGCGCGTAATCCAATGGCTGAGCAATCTTTTTTAAAATCTTATCCAGCTCTTTAGCCTGTGCCACGGTCCTCGGGAAGCCATCCAAAAGATATCCCGACGTGCTCTTCTTATGCTGATTGAGCCTATTTTCAATGATCTGAATCACGATCTTATCGGGAACCAATTCTCCCGAGTCAACAAAACCCTTCACCTTTTTGCCGAGCGCAGAAGCGCTTTGCATCTCATCTCTTAAAATATCGCCCGTGGAAATATGCAAAGTCCCAAATTTCCCTCTGATAAGGTTCGCGATCGTTCCCTTTCCAGCCCCCGGCGGTCCTAATAGAACAAGTCTCATCGTCTTCCCCGCAATTGTCCGGTCTTCATAAACCCCTCGTAATGACTCATCAAAAGATGCGATTCAATCTGTTTCATGGTATCGAGCATAACCCCGACGGTAATCAAAATCCCGGTTCCGCCGAAGAAGGAAGCGACTAAATACGGTACCCGAAATGACGCCATAATCGCGTCCGGCATAACCGCGATCGTACAAATGAAAAGAGCTCCCGCTAACGTGATGCGCGTCAAAACAAAATCCAGATAATCCGCCGTTTGCGTTCCCGGCCGTACTCCGGGGATGAATCCCCCGTGTTTTTTCATATTCTCGGCAACATCGACGGGATTAAAAACAATCGCTGTGTAAAAATAACAGAAAAAAATGATCAACAAACCATAAAGCACATAATACAAAGCCGCTCCCCGGGACAACGCCGCGGCAAAATTTTGCAACCCATGTTGCGGGATAAAACTGGCCACCGTCGCTGGAAATAAAAGGATCGACTGCGCGAAAATGATCGCGATAACACCAGAGGTATCAACCTTCAACGGGATATAGGTATTTTGGCCCCCATAGACCTTACGCCCGACGATCCGTCGAGCGTACTGGACCGGAATCTTTCGCTGGCCCTGCGTGATCATGGTGATCGAGATGATAACGCCAATCAAAAAACCAATCATAATGACCAGCGTCAACGGCTGCAGCTGCGCTCCCCCAACGGTCTTTGCCGAAAGCAGCATCGAAAGCATTCGCGCCGCCCGTGGTGCCGACGAAATGATACCGGCCGTAATGATCAGCGAGATGCCGTTGCCGATCCCACGCTCCTGGATCTGCTCCCCTAACCACATGAGCAACAGCGTTCCGCACGATAACGTCAAAACCGTGATAAAAATGAACTGCCATTCATTGGGATTCGCCACCACACTTTGCTCACCCAACTTTTGTTGCTTAAGCCAAAGAGCGATAAAAAACGACTGAACAAATGCTAAACCTAAAGTTCCGTAACGCGTATACTGATTGATCTTCTGATAACCAGCCTGTCCTTCCTTGGCCAATTTCTCCAAGGCCGGAATGACTGCCGTCAACAATTGCAAGATGATGGAACTGGAAATATACGGCATAATCCCCAGACCAAAGACCGTCATCTTCTCAATCGCCCCGCCGGAAAACATGCTCATCATACCAAACACCGTGGCACCGCCGGAATTCAACTTCTGAAAATAGGCGGCCAACACCGCTCCATTGACACCCGGTGTGGGGATAAAACAACCAATTCGATAAAGAACAATAATCCCTAAGGTAAAAAGTATCTTCTTCTTTAACTCCGGGATTTTAAAACAATTCGCGAACGCGGAAAGCATATTTGTCGCAAGGATCAATCAGCGGACTTTACTTCCTTTAAATTCTGCTGATCAATCTTTTGTACCTTTCCACCAGCTTTTTCAATCTTTTCAATCGCCGATTTTGAAAAACTGTAGGCCTGAACCGTTAATGCTTTTTTAAGCTCGCCATTCCCTAAAATTTTGTAAGGCTTAAAAATATTTTTAACCAACCCACTTTTCTTAAGGTCATGGGCGGTGACCGTGCCTTCTTTAAAACGCGCCAAATCTTCCACTTTCACGATTCGGTAAGCACAAGGCCGATGGCTGTTGAATCCCAATTTGGGGATTCGACGGATCAAGGGGACCTGTCCGCCTTCGAGCGATCTTAAAATCCCGCGGCCCGATCGCGCCTTTTGCCCTTTATGTCCCTTGCCAGAGGTCTTACCCAAACCCGAACCCCGGCCGCGGCCGACAATTCGTCGACGACGTTTTGCTCCCGGAGCCGGTTTCAATTCATGCAGTTGCATAATTTATATTCCCCCCAAACGATAGGTCTTCAATCGGCTCAAGCCATCCATGGTCGCCTTCACCACATTGATCGGATTATTGGAACGATGGCATTTGGTCAAAATATTACGAATCCCGACTCCGTCACAAACCGCCCGCACCGGCCCCGCGGCGATAACACCGGTTCCGTCGGCAGCCGGCTTAAGGAGGACCTCAGCCCCTCCACAGACACCAATGATCTCATGGGGAATCGTGGTCCCTTTTAAAGAGATGCGAATCATTTGTTTTTTTGCCGAGTTCAACGATTTGCGGATTGCGATCGCCACTTCACCAGCCTTTTCTAAACTGTAACCAACGCGGCCTTTCCCGTCGCCCACAACCGTCAACGCGCTGAACGACAATTTCTTGCCGCCTTTCGTCACCTTGGTAACACGATTGATCGCTAATACCTTTTCAATGAACTCCGATTCTTCAATCTTTGGCAAGGCCCGCGACTTTTTGACCTTCAAGCGCTGCGCCAAACGCCCTTTTTCTTTGCTGCTTTCCGTCTCCTCTTCTTCCTCGACGGCCTCTTCCTCAACTTCCTCAGCCTTGATTGGTTTCGTCTTAGGTGCTTGCTTCACGATTCCCGGCTCTATTTCGTCCGGAACCGGCTGATCTCCGGAAAACGATGGCTCTGATCTTTCTATCGGCTGATCATTGAATTCTTGCTTTTCTTCTAGATTCATATTTTTTTCCTTAAATGTGCGTCTGACTTAACACCAAAACTATCACATCAGCCGCCACGAATTTAAAATTCTAAACCATTTTCCCGAGCAGCCTCGGCAAAAGCCTTAACGCGCCCATGGTAAAGATAACCGCCCCGATCAAAACAAACTTTTTTGATCCCTTTTTTCTTGGCCTCGACGGCGAAAAACGCTCCCAGCACTTTGGCTCCTTCAAGATTGCCCCCGCTTTTGATTTTCTCCTTCAAACTCTTATCAAGCGTTGACACTCCCAGCAGCACCTTAGCCTGAACATCGTCGACGACCTGTGCATATAAATTCTTCAAACTGCGATGGACGCAAAGACGCGGCTGCTCACTGCTGCCCATGACCTTCTTACGTATGCGTTTGTGACGCGCAATGCGTCTGGACTCTCTCATTTCTGCCATTTCGATCATATTTTTATTTTGTTACCGATTTTCCTTGTTTTCGGCGAACGCGTTCATTGAGATAACGAATCCCTTTTCCCTTATAAGGCTCCGGCGGCTTGATCCCGCGAATAACCGCGGCCACCTGACCAACGGCTGATTTGTCGGTCCCATCGATAATGATGGAAGTTGGCTTGGGAACAGCAATTTTTACTTCGACCGGGACGACATACTCAACCGGATGACTTAACCCTAAATTCATGGTCAATTTGCTTCCCTGGATTTGAGCACGAAAACCAACCCCTTGAATTTCTAATTCCTTTCGATGTCCTTTTGTGACACCTTCGAGGATATTCACAATCGTAGCACGGATGGTGCCATGATTCGCTCTTGATTGTTTGGTATCACTCGCCCGACTCACGCGCAGTTGATTGTCCTTTTGTTCAATTTTGATGCCCTGCGGTAGAGCTAAAGTCAGCTTACCTTTAGGACCTTCAAATTTAGCAAGATGCTCTTCTAGAGCAACCTTGGCTTCTTTAGGAATTGCGACCGCTATTTTACCGATTCTTGACATAGGGTATCACCAAATATGACAGAGGACTTCGCCTCCAATGTTTTGCTTACGAGCTTCACGGTCACTCAACACGCCCTTGGACGTTGAAAGCACGGCCGTTCCCAAACCACTTAACACGTACGGAACACGAGCACCTTTTGCGTAATTCCGAAGTCCAGCTCTCGAGATGCGTTCAATCCCGATGATCGCCGGTTTTTTATTCTGATATTTCAAATAAACCTTGTAAGTTCCCTGAACATTGTTTTTCAATAATCGAAAGTCTTCGATATATCCATCTTGTTTGAAAATTTCTAAAACTTTCCCAATGAGCCGTGAAGCAGGGATATCGACCGTCGGCTTTTGCGCCTGCAGGGCGTTACGGATATTGGTCAGCATATTTGCAATCGGGTCACTCAATGACATGGATTCCTCTTTCTTTACCAGCTGGCTTTCTTAACGCCGGGGATTTCGCCTTTCCAGGCCAATTCTCGAAAACAGATTCGGCACAATCCAAAACGTCGTAAAAACGCTCGCGTGCGCCCACAAATCTGACAACGACGAATCGTGCGCGATGAAAATTTTGGTTTTTTTAAGGCTTTATTGATCAGAGCTTTTCTTGCCATAAATGACGGTTCCTCTTATTTATTCTCAATTTTTACGAAAAGGCATTCCAAAAAGCCTTAATAATTCTAACGTTTGTTCCTGTGGCCCTTTGTTAAAAACAAAACTGATATCCATTCCCTGCGTGCGTTGCATTCTTCCGGTCTCGATTTCCGGAAAAATCGTCTGATCAACAATCCCCATGGAGTAGTTCCCCTTTTGATCAAAGGATTTTTGCGAAACCCCATTAAAATCGCGGATACGAGGCAGAGCGACATTAATGAACCTTTCTAAAAACTCATACATCCTAGCGCGACGCAATGTCACCTTGCAGCCAATCGGCAGGCCTTCGCGCAACTTAAAATTGGAAATCGCCTTCTTGGCTCGACGAACAAGTGGTTGCTGCCCGCAAATGGCCGCCAGATCCTTCATCACCACATCCATGATTTTGACATCATTGATCGCCGCCCCAACGCCCATGTTGATGACAATTTTCTCTAACACCGGAACCGCCATAGGGTTCTTGATGCCAAACTTTTCCTGCATCTGTTTGACCACTTCCTTACGATATTTTTCTAAAAGCATTGGTTTCACTGTTTCAAACTCCTTGATTACGGGGACAGCCCCTAAAGGGACACTCCCCTGCGTCAAAACCCTTCCGCAGATTTCTTACTGATCCGTTGCTTACTACCATCCTTCAAGAAGGAAGCGCTGAACCTCGTCGGCGCATTGGTTTTTCGATCGATCAGCATCACGTTGGAAATATGAATCGTTGCCTCCCGCTCGACAAATCCTCCCTGCTGATTCTGCTGGGTCCGTCGATGGGCTTTTTTAATAATATTGATTTTCTCAACCAGCAAACGATTTTCCTTCGGGAAAACCCGGATCACCTTACCGGTTTTTCCCTTGTCCTTGCCAACCAAGACTTTGACTTTATCATCTTTGCGAATTCGTAACATTAAACAACCTCAGGGGCTAAAGAAATGATCTTCATAAATTCCAAATTGCGCAGTTCCCGCGCGACCGGACCGAAAACGCGCGTGCCGCGCGGATTACCAGTATCATCGATCAGAACTAAGGCGTTGGTATCAAAACGGACCGTCGTCCCATCCGAACGTTTGACCAAGGCCTTGGTGCGAACAACCACTCCCTTGGCCTTGTCCCCTTTTTTTATCGTTGAATCAACCGCGACTTCTTTGATGTTAACACGCACAACATCGCCGATTTTGGCCCATAGTCTTCCTTTGCTGTTAAGAACCCCGATCAATGACGCTTTGCGGGCCCCAGAATTATCAGCAACATTAAAAATTGATTTCAAGATCAACATCGTTTTTCTACTTTTTAATGATTTCGGTGATCAGCCAGGTCTTGGTTTTCGAAATGGGGCGCATCTCCATAATGCGAACCTGGTCGCCGCATTTCGCTTCATTTTTCTCATCGTGGGCTTTATATTTCTTTGCCCGGCGGACCGTCTTAAGATATTGCGCGTGCTTGGCCGACCAGCGTACCTGAACGACCCTGGTCTTGTCCATTTTATCGCTGACAACTTCTCCCACTAAAAATTTCCTTTGATTAACTCTTTCGGTCATTTTCTTTTGCTCTTTCATTGAGGATCGTTAAGATTCGCGCCACATCCCTTTTGATTTTCTTAAACTGCGCGGGCTTTTCCACCCGGCCGATTTTGCGCTGATAACGCAGATCAAAAAGTTCTTTCTTTAAATTTTTTTCCTTTTGCGCCAGATCATCACTGGCCAAAATTCTTAATTCCTTAATTTTCATATCTTATCCTTTAGGGACACTATCAAAGTGACAAGTCTTAAGTCCCCAGTCTCAAGTATTTTTTTACCTGACACCTGCGACCTGAGACTTGAAACTTGTAGCCTGAGACTTGTTACTTTCCAGGGCAACCCCGGTCCATCAATGCTGTGCTCTGATAACAAATTTTGTTCTCAACGGTAATTTGAAAGCCGCTAAACGAAAAATCTGCCTAGCAAACGATTCCGGCACACCGCCCAATTCCATGACAATCGCCCCTCTTTTCACCGGAGCCACCCAGTGCGACAAATCACCTTTGCCTTTTCCCATGCGGGTCTCCGCCGGTTTCTTCGTGACCGGCTTATAAGGGAAGGAATTGATCCAAAGCTTCCCCGATCCCTGCGTCTTGCGGGAAATGACCAAACGGCACGCCTCCAACTGATTCGACTTGATCAATCCATTTTCCAAAGCCTTCAATCCAAATTCACCAAAATTCAAACGGCCGCCGCGCGTGGCAATCCCTCTATTTTTCCCCTTTTGCGCTTTACGGTATTTAACCCGTTTAGGCATTAACGGCATGACTCGGCTCTCCTCTTTTTACTCGATGCGCCATTTCGCGATTTTTTTCCCTGATGATATCACCTTTATAAAGCCAGGTCTTGACCCCAATCACGCCATAGGTTGTAAAGGCCTCGGCAAAACCATAATCCACGTCGGAACGCAGCGTCTGCAGCGGGAGTTTCCCCTCGCGATAAGTCTCGGCGCGCGACAACTCCGCTCCTCCGAGCCGTCCCGACACTTTGATCTTAACCCCTTTAACGCCGGATTGGATAGACTGATCAATCGCTCGTTTGATGGCCCGTCGAAATGCGACCCGTTTTTCCAACTGAAAAGCCACATTCTGCGCGACCAACTGCGCTTCTAAGGCCGGATTCTTGATTTCAATGATATCAACAGCACATTCCTTCGTCGTGATCTTCGCCAACTGCTCTTTCATTTTGTCGATATCAGCACCGCGACGACCGATCACCACACCCGGACGAGCGGACGCGATCTTGATCTTGACTTGATTCGTTAATCGTTCGATGATGACATAGGAAACCGCGGCCTGCGCGAATCGCTTTTTGATGAATTCCCGAATTCGATAATCCTCAACAACATTTTGAGCATACTCTTTACGATCCGCGAACCATAAGCTCCGCCAATTTCGATTGATGCCAATGCGTAAAATATAAGGATGAACTTTTTGTCCCACCAGATACTCCTCTCACATGTCGCAAGTGACAAGTCTCAAGTTGCAAGTCCCAAGTCGCAAGTAACATGTCACTTGGGACATGAGACTTGCGACCTGAAACCTGAGACTTGCAACTTGAAACCTTAAGGTTTCCATCATTATGACTTCAAATCCAATTCAACCTTCAAATGGGTTGTCCGCTTCAATATGGGGGCTGCTCGTCCAAAACTGGCTGCACGGAACCGCTTCCACATCGGCCCTTGATCCGCGGTGATTTTAGAAATATAAAGCTGTTCTTCACTCAATCCTTTTTGCTTGGCATTGCTGATCGCCGAATTCAGAACCTTGGCAACATACGTGCTGGGTCCTTTGTTCACGTGCGTCAAAGTGATCAATGATGAACTCACATCTTTCCCACGGATCAGGTCAATGACCAACCGCACTTTTCGCGGTGTCAATCTGAGATATCGTCCTTCTGCTTTTGCAATCATAGGTGTTGAATGTTTGTTAACGTCTCAGGTTGCATGTCTCAAGTCGCAAGTAACATGTCACTTGGGACATGAGACTTGCAACTTGTACCTTGCCTACGTTTTATCCGCAGCCTTCTTCGCTTTAACCCCGCCGTGTTTTTTAAATGTACGCGTGGGAACAAATTCACCAAACTTATATCCCACCATATTTTCCGTGATGTACAACGGCAGATGTTTCCGGCCGTCGTGGACCGAGACCGTAAACCCAACAAAATCCGGAAGGATTGTTGAATTCCGTGACCAAGTCTTGATCGGTTCTCGAGAACCACTGTCCATTCGCTGCTTGAGTTTTTTTAACAGGGCTTCTTCAATGAAAGCGCCTTTTTTGACCGATCGTCCCATTTCTTATTTTGTCCTTCGTTTCACAATGAATTGGGTTGAATATTTTCGTTTCCGTCGGGTTTTTAGACCTTTGGACTTCTGCCCCCACGGTGATACCGGATGCGGATTACCCTGCGGGGCTTTCCCTTCTCCGCCGCCGTGCGGATGATCAACCGGATTCATCGCGGCCCCGCGCACGTGACCTCGTCGACCTAACCAGCGCGAACGTCCGGCCTTGCCGATCGATATGGTTTCATTCTCAACATTGCCCAACTGCCCAATCGTTGCCCGGCAGTTTCCGGCAAATCGACGGATTTCACTCGAAGGCATCCGAACGTGTACAAATCCGCCATCCCGGGCCACCAACTGCGCCGACGTACCCGCCGAACGCACAATCTGTCCGCCCTTGCCGGGCTGCAATTCCAAATTATGAACCGGGGTCCCTAAAGGAATTTTTTGCAGCGGCATACAGTTTCCTGCCCGAATCTCAACATCCTTGTCCTGAGTGCTTATCAATTTATGACCGACCTGCACCTCCAAAGGTGCCAAGATATAATTCTTTGTTCCATCCGCGTACTGAACCAAAGCGATGCGGGCAGTTCGGTTAGGATCATATTCAATGGCCACAACTTGGCACTCAGCGTCGATCCGATCCCGCTTAAAATCAATGATCCGGTACATGCGCTTGTGTCCACCGCCGCGGAAACGCATCGTGATCCGGCCGTAAACATTACGTCCGCCGGTCTGTTTTAACGGCCGCAATAAAGATTTTTCGGGTGTCGACTTCGTGAGTTCGACAAAATCCGAAATCGCGGTATGTCGCAGACCACTGGTTGTTGGTTTGAATTTCTTGATTCCCATTACTTATGTCTCACGTCTCAGGTTGCATGTCTCAAGTCGCCAGTTTCAAGTCTCAAGTTTCATGTCACTTGAGACTTGTCACTTGGGACTTGATTACGTTACATCAATCTTCTGGCCCTCTTTGAGGGTCACAATGGCCTTCTTCCACGGCGATGTCTCTCCAAATTCCTGACGCACGCGTTTGAGTTTATGCGGCATCACCATGGTATTGACCTGGGCTACTTTTACGTTATAAATCTCCTCGATGGCTTTCTTGATTTCCATTTTATTGGCCTGTGAGGCGACTTGAAAAAAATATTTTCGCTTAGCCTCTAACACCGTGGCTTTTTCCGTCCTTACCAACGTTTGAATGATATCATAACTCGTCTTCATGATTGGATCCGTTTGACCAGGGCAGCCAATGCTGATTTTGTTAATAGCAAAGTTTGATTTTTTAAGACATCATAAGCGCTGACGTCAAAAGAACGCATCAGCGACAAACGCGGAATATTTCGGCTCACCAAACGCACGCTGTCATCGCACCCGTCGAGTAAAAAAAGCGTTTTTCCTTGAACGTTAAGTTCTTTTAAAATTTTCGCGAAATCTTTTGTCTTTAAAAATTTTTCTTTCCATTCTTCGACACAGATCATCTTTTCATCTTTGATCTTGGCCTTCAAACTCTCTCTTAAGGCAATTCGACGAATTTTTTTCGGAAGCGCAAAGGAAAAATCGCGCGGATGAGGGCCAAAAATCGTACCGCCGCCCTTCCATAACGGCGAACGGTTAGAGCCGGCGCGCGCCCGTCCGGTTCCCTTCTGACGAAACGGCTTTTTCCCACCGCCGGAGACATAGGCACGCTCTTTAGTTTGTACTGTCCCTTGACGCAAAGCGGCTTGATATTTCAAAAGCGCTTGATGCAAAAGGGAGGCGTTGACATGACCTTCAAAAATATCTTGAGGCAGATCCAGCTTTTCCTGCTCTTTTCCGTTTTTACCTAAAATTGCGATTGCCTTCATGTCTTCTTAGCCTTTGTACCGACCTTGGCCTTACTTTGTTTCATCGGATTTTGTTTCTTAACAACCACGGCCTGTTTCTCTTCCAACGATTTATACGCCTTTTTCTTCGAACGATTGATGGTCAAAACAGAACTCCGATATCCAGGAACGGCACCTTTGAGCAAAAGCAGGTTCTTTGCGACATCAACCTGCATGACCCGTAGCCCCTGAACCGTTACCCAACGATCTCCCATATGTCCAGGCATATGATGTCCTTTAAAAGTACGTGAAGGATCGGCGCTCGAGCCAATGGAACCGACTCGGCGATGGTGCATGGAGCCGTGCGCCGCCGGTCCGCCTTCCCAATGCCAACGCTTCATCCCACCTTGAAATCCCTTGCCCTTCGAAACCGAACGGACATCGACAAAGTCTCCTGCTCGAAAAATATCTGCCTTCAACTCCTGCCCAACCTGATAGTCTTTGTTGTCCGAAGATTCAAATTCCAAAATCGTCCGCAAAGGGGCCATCTTCAATTTTTTAAAAAATCCTTGGCTAGGCTTGTTGACACGCGATTCTTTAATCTCCTCAAAACCCAGCTTGATCTTCAACGGAGACTCCTTCAATTCAAGGACCCGGCATGGCCCAGCAGCGACCACCGTTACCGGAATCACGTTGCCATCCTGATCAAAAATCTGCGACATCCCTAATTTTCTACCTAAAATTCCACGTATCATAATTTATTAATTTTGGACGGCCCCTAATTAAGTCTCATGTCGCAGGTCTCAAGTCATTTACAACTTGAAACTTGGTGCCTGGGACTTGTTACTTTCCAGAGACATCCTCCCTTTATTGTTTGATTTCCACGTCGACACCCGCCGGCAAATTCAATTTGCGCAAGGCTTCAACCGTTTTAGCGGTGGGGTCGAGAAGATCAATCAAACGTTTGTGAATCACCAGATGGAATTGCTCCCGGGCCTTTTTGTTGACATGCGGCGACTTCAACACCGTATACAACTCTATCTTCGTGGGAAGCGGCACCGGCCCGGAAATCCTTGCTCCGCTGCGAAGTGCCGTGTCAACAATTTCCTGGGCCGACTGGTCAATCAGCCGGTGGTCATACGCTTTGAGTTTTAAACGAATTTTCTGCATTTTCTCTATTTTCTTTAACCAATCACCAAAAAACTAATGTCACTCATCCCACATAGGGGACTTTTATTACTCAATGATTTCCGAAACCACACCCGCGCCAACGGTGCGGCCACCTTCACGGATCGCGAAGCGTAACTCTTTTTCCATGGCGATCGGACTGATCAACTCGATGGTCAAGGCCACGTTGTCACCGGGCATGCACATCTCAACACCAGCGGGAAGTTCCGCTGTTCCAGTCACGTCAGTGGTCCGAAAATAAAATTGCGGCCGGTAACCCTTAAAAAACGGGGTATGACGACCGCCTTCTTCTTTGGTCAAAACATAAACCGTGGCTTTGAATTTCTTATGCGGAGTGATGGATCCGATTTGCGCCAAAACCATTCCGCGCTCGATCGAACCCTTATCCATCCCGCGTAAGAGCAGCCCAACGTTGTCACCGGCTTGCCCCTCATCCAATTCCTTACGGAACATCTCAACACCGGTAATAACGGTTTTCTGAATCTGTTCTCTTAACCCCACAACGTCGACTTCCTGGCCGACCTTACAACGTCCGCGTTCGATTCGGCCGGTCGCGACCGTTCCTCGTCCGGAAATTGAGAAGATATCCTCAACACCCATCAAAAATGGTTTATCAAGTTCGCGAACCGGCTGTGGAATATATTCATCAACCGCCTTCAACAAGTCTTCCAGACACTTGGTCTTGGCCGGATCATTCGGATGATTGAGCGCGTCCAAAGCGCTTCCCTTAAGGATCGGTGTTTTGTCGCCATCGAATTTATACTTATTGAGCAGCTCACGCACCTCAAGCTCGACGAGATCCAGCAGTTCTTTATCCTCGACCTGATCGCATTTGTTTAAAAACACCACCAAGCGGGGCACGTTCACCTGCCGGGCCAAAAGGATATGCTCGCGGGTCTGCGGCATGGGACCATCGGCCGCGGAAACGACCAGGATCGCCCCGTCCATTTGCGCCGCACCGGTGATCATGTTCTTGATATAGTCGGCGTGACCGGGACAGTCGATATGCGCGTAATGCCGTTTTTCCGTTTGATACTCCAAATGCGAAATATTGATCGTAACCCCGCGCTCTTTTTCTTCCGGGGCATTGTCAATGGAATCGTACGAACGAGCCTCGGCCAACCCTTTTTTGCTTAAATAGGTCGTTATGGCGGCGCTCAACGTCGTTTTTCCATGATCGACGTGTCCAATCGTTCCGATATTCAAATGCGGTTTATTTCTGATAAACTTTTCTTTAGCCATAACATTTCCTCCCTTTTTTTCTTAAAAATGTTTCTTTTGCAAATTTATTTTCATTAACGATCTACTTTTTTGACTTTCCATCTTCCCGCTCACCTTTGATCTTCTCCGCGACACTCGTCGGAACCTGCGCGTAAAAGGCCGGTTCCATCGAGAAAGACGCCCGTCCTTGGGTCAAAGATCGCAGCGCGTTAACGTAATTGAACATCTCCGCTAAGGGGACTTCACAACGGGAGGTTTTCAATTTTCCCCGGTTGCCTAAACTAACGATCTTCGCGCGTCGGGTATTCAAATCGCCGATGACCGAACCCATGAAATCTTCCGGTGCAGTTACCTCTAAATCCATCACCGGTTCCATGAATGCCGATTTTCCTTTTGCCAAAGCTTCCCGCAAAGCGATTTTCCCCGCCAGCATAAAAGCGATTTCGCTCGAATCCACATCATGATAAGAACCATCGACCAAGGTGACCACAAAGTCCGTCACCGGATACCCCGCCAAAATCCCGGTCAAGGCCTGCTCGCGGATTCCTTTTTCAATGGCCGGAATAAATTCGCGCGGAATGGCTCCCCCCTTGATTTTATTAACAAAAACAATGCCCTGTCCACGTTCCGTGGCCGGTTCAACATCAATCACACAATGCCCATATTGCCCGCGACCGCCGGTCTGGGAAATGAATTTTCCAACAACGTCACTGACTTTCTGAGTGATGGCTTCATGATAAGCGACTTCCGGACGGCCGATTTCACATTCCAGATTGAATTCCCGCCTCATCCGATCAATGATGATTTCCAAATGCAATTCCCCCATTCCGGAAATGATCGTCTGGCCAGTGTCTTTATCGTATTTCACCTTGAGTGAAGGGTCTTCATCCAAAAATTTTCTTAACGTCAGCCCCAGTTTGTCCTGATCGGATTTTGACTTTGGCTCAATCGACATCGAGACCACCGGTTCCGGAAAATCCATGCTTTCGAGCAAAATCGGATTTTTCTCGTCGCAGAGGGTGTGTCCCGATTTTGTTTCCTTCAATCCAACCAGGGCCACGATTTCTCCCACTTCCGCGTCGGACACGATCTCCTGTTTGTTCGCGTGCATAACCACAATTTTTGAAATTCGCTCTCTGGCCTGCACGACCGAATTAAACGTCGTGCTCCCCGAAGTGATCCGTCCAGCATAAATGCGGGTATAAAAAATTTTTCCGACATATGGATCCGTAGCAATTTTAAAAACCAAGGAGGTAAAAGGTTCATTAGCGTCGGCTTTTCGTTCAACCGGCTCTCCGCCTTTGAGGGTGGTTCCGGCGATGGGAGGAACATCTAAAGGTGAAGGCAGATAATCGCAAATGGCATCCAAAAGCAACTGCACCCCACGGTTCCTTAGGGACGTACCGACAAGCACCGGCAAAAATTGACTTTTGACAACCGCGCGCCGGATCGCGAGCTTGATCTCATCGCTGGAAATGGGCTTTCCCTCAACAAATTTTTCCATGATCTGATCATCCGCGTCAGCCAGCCGCTCAATCAAGGTGTGACGATATTTTTGCAATTGTTCTTTGAATTCCGCCGGCACTTCCTCGCGAATCATTTCCATCCCTTCGGCATCGGTGTAGGTGACATATTGTTCGTTGAGGATATCGATAATTCCTTTGAACTTATCTTCGGCCCCGTCGGGGAAATAGATCGGTGCCGCATTGGCACCCAGACGCTCATGAATGTCCGCGAGCACTTGATCAAAATTCGCTCCCAAACGATCGATCTTATTGACAAAGGCCAGCCGCGGGACATGATAACGATCGGCCTGGCGCCAGACCGTCTCGGTCTGCGATTGCACGCTGCTGCAGCCGCACAAAACCACAACCGCGCCGTCCAAAACTTTCAAAGAACGTTCCACTTCGACGGTAAAATCCACGTGCCCTGGTGTATCAATGATATTGATCTTTTTATCCTGCCAAAAACAAGTGGTATTCGCGGCCGTGATCGTGATCCCGCGCTCTTGCTCCTGCTCCATCCAATCCATGACGGCATTGCCCTCATCCACGGTTCCCATTTTATGAATCACCCCGGTATAAAACAAAATGCGCTCGGTCGTGGTGGTCTTGCCCGCGTCGATATGGGCAATGATTCCGATGTTTCTGACATTTTCTAAAGGTGTTCTCTCTGACATCGTGATTCTTTCGTAACAAATCCCCAGGGTCTCTCAGATTAACTTCTTGAAGAGTCCCCGGGGATTTGTTTACCATCGCAGGTGCGCGAAGGCCTTATTGGCCTCGGCCATTTTATGTGTCTCGTCCCGCTTCTTGATCGCCGCCCCTTCCATCTTGTAGGCCGCGATCAGTTCATCCGCTAACTTGTTAACCATCGGCTTACCTTTTTTCTTGCGGGCAAAATCACGAATCCAACGCATCGCCAAGGAATTGCCTCTCAACGGAGTGACTTCAATGGGAATTTGATAGGTGGCTCCTCCCACCCGGCGAGGTTTCAATTCAACACGGGGACGAACGTTTTCCAAGGCTTTGTTAAACGCCTTCAGTTCGCTTTCTTCCTGAGTCCGCTCTTTCAAAGTCGACAACGCATCATAAACGATGCTTTCCGCAATCGTTTTTTTCCCGGAATGGATCATAATGTTGATGAACTTCGCGACCAAAGGACTGTTCAACTTTGGATCTGGTTCCGCTCTTCTTTTATCGGCTCTTCGTCTTCGCATAATTTCGTAAAAATCCCTTAAGAATCTTTTTCCCTTTTCGCGCCGTATTTTGATCGGCTGCGTTTTCGCTTGGCAACACCGGCGGTGTCGAGCGTGCCGCGAACAATATGATAACGAACCCCGGGGAGGTCTTTCACCCGACCGCCGCGAACGAGCACAATGGAATGCTCCTGCAAATTATGCCCTTCGCCGGGAATATACGACGTGACTTCGGTCCGGTTGGATAAACGAACACGGGCAATCTTGCGCAACGCCGAATTCGGTTTTTTCGGTGTCATCGTCCGCACCTGCAGACAAACACCACGTTTTTGCGGACAGGCATCCAGCGCCGGGGATTTACCCTTTTTGTGCTTGCGGTTCCTGCTCAGTCTGATGAGCTGTTGTATCGTCGGCATATTTGATGAAATCCACTTTTTCGTATCGTTTCAAACCCGTGCCTGCAGGAATCAAATGCCCTACAATCACATTTTCCTTTAATCCGCATAAGAGGTCAACTTTACCAGAAGAGGCCGCCTCTGTCAAGACTCTTGTGGTCTCCTGAAAACTTGCGGCAGAGATGAAACTCTCTGTGGTTAAAGATACTTTCGTAACTCCCAAGAGTTGCGGTGTGGCCTGGGCGGGCTTGCCCTTTTTCTTTAAAACCAGGTCGTTGACCTTCTGAAATTTCACCCGATCCACCTGTTCTCCGACTAAGAGCTCGGTGTCACCGGAGTCTTCAATTTTGACCTTTTTCAACATCTGTGAAATGATGAGTTCAATATGTTTGTCGTTGATGCGAACTCCCTGCAAACGATAAACTTCCTGAATTTCATTGAGCAAATATTCTTGGAGAACCTTGTCACCGCAGACCCTTAAAATATCGTGCGGAACAACCGGCCCATCGGTCAATTGCTGCCCGGCAAATACCCGGTCGCCTTTATAAACGTTCGGATGTTTCCCGTGCGGGATCGTATATTCCTTGCTCATACCCGTCGAACTTTTCACATTGATCGTTCGTAACCCCTTGCGGTCCTCGCCGAACTCAACGATCCCATCGATCTCGCTGATGACCGCCGGGTCCTTCGGTCGACGAGCTTCAAACAATTCCGCCACCCGCGGCAGACCGCCGGTGATATCGCGCGTCTTACCAACGCCGCGCGGGATCTTGGCAATGAGATCGCCCGCGTTCACTTTCGACCGGTCACTGACCAGGATATGCGCCCCGACGGGGATGGAATAAATTCCCACAACTTCTTTTTTATCATCGGTGATGATGATCTGAGGATGAAACTCTTGTTTGTGCTCGACAATGACTCGCTCGGTGATGCCCGTAATCGGGTTCTGCTCTTCCTGAACAGTCACATCATGAATCAAGTCTTCCGAATTGACCTCCCCCTTGACTTCGGTGATGATGGGGATGGTATACGGATCCCACGTCGCGAAAACCAAACCGTCTTTGATCTCGGTCCCATCGGCAAATTTGATATTCGCCCCCTGCGGAAGCTGATAGCGCTCAAATTCGCGTCCATACTCATTGTTGATGCTGATTGATCCGTTTCGATTCAAGACCACAAATTCCTTATTGCGCTCGACGACGCGAAGCTGATGATACTTGATGATCCCTTTATTTTTTGATTTATAAAATGACTGTTCAACCGCGCGGCTGGCCGTTCCGCCGATGTGAAACGTTCTCATCGTCAGCTGCGTTCCGGGTTCGCCGATGCTTTGCGCGGCAATGGTCCCGACCGCCTCTCCTACCTCGACGAGCCGTTGACTGGCGAGATTGCGTCCATAACATTTGGCGCAAACACCCCGCTCAACTTCGCACGTCAAGACACTGCGGATCCGCACCTTTTCGATTCCCAGCTGCTCGATGACCGTCGCCTTCTCCTCGGTGATCACTTCTCCCGCCTCAACCACAACCTCATCGGTGATCACATCAACGATGCTATCTAAGGCCACCCGTCCAGTGATCCGCTCTTTCAAACTGACAACCAATTCTTCGCCTTCAACAATCGCGGACACCGTGATCCCATTAACGGTCCCGCAATCCTCCTTGGCCACGACAATTTCCTGCGCGACATCAACCAGCCGACGGGTCAAATAACCGGCGTCCGCGGTCTTTAAGGCGGTGTCTGCCAAACCTTTGCGGGCACCATGGGTCGAAATGAAATATTCCAAAACCGTTAATCCTTCTCGGAAACTGGCCGTGATCGGATTTTCAATGATCTCGCCCGATGGTTTGGCCATCAACCCGCGCATACCAGAAAGCTGACGGATCTGAAGACGCGAACCGCGCGCACCGGAATCCGCCATAATGAACACCGGGTTGAACGGATCCATGTGACGAAAGACCAGATCAGAGAGCGTCTCGGTCGTATGGGTCCAGATATCAATCACTTTATTGTACCGTTCCCGGCTGGTGATGACCCCTTTGCGATACTGATCTTCGACCTTCGCGACTTCTTCGCGCGCGTCGACGAGAAATTTTTCCTTTTCCTTCGGACTGGTCAAATCACTGATCGCGATCGAGATCCCGGCTTGGGTCGCGGCAATGAATCCATGCTCTTTGACTTTATCCAAAAGCTGGACGGTCGTGTCCTGGCCAAAGCGCTTATAGCAATCGGAGATCACGGCACCAATCTTCTTTTTATCCAAAGTCTCATTCACAAAACCATAGTCCTTGGGCAACACCTCATTGAAAATAACCCGCCCGACAGTGGTCTCGATAATTGTTGTTTTCTGTCCATCCTTCTGCTGTTTATTTTTTTCTCCCGAGGACGTCGCCTCATCCACTTCCGAAATGATCAGCGAAGGCTTTTCTTCTCCCCACAAGGCCCGGTCCAAACGCAGCCGGATACTCGTATGCAGACTCAACTGTCCATCGTTATACGCGACAATGACCTCATCAGCGCCGGCGAACAACGGTTTTTCCTTTTGCGCGTCGGTATCCCGCTCTTTGGTAAAATAATACAACCCTAAAACCATATCCTGTGTCGGGGAGACAATCGGTCTCCCGTCCGCCGGGGAGAATAAATTATTAACCGATAACAATTCCAGGCGGCACTCAATCTGCGCTTCCAATGATAAAGGAATGTGGACCGCCATTTGATCACCGTCGAAATCGGCGTTGAAGGCCGAACAGACCAACGGATGCAATTTGATCGCCTTACCCTCGACGAGGACTGGCTGAAAAGCTTGAATACTCAAACGGTGTAGTGTCGGAGCGCGATTGAGCATGACCGGATGGTCCTGGATCACCTCGTCCAGAATGTCCCAAACCTCAATCTTGGCCCGCTCCATCATTTTCTTAGCGCCCTTGACGGTATGAACAAAACCCTTTTCCCGCAATTTGCGGATGATGAACGGTTCAAAAAGTTCCAAGGCCATTTTCTTTGGCAGACCGCATTGATGCAATCTCAAAGATGGCCCCACCACAATGACCGAACGCCCGGAATAATCAACGCGTTTGCCAAGCAGGTTCATACGGAAACGCCCTTGCTTGCCTTTGAGCATGTCTGACAATGATTTCAAAGGCCGGTTTCCAGAACCCAACACTGGACGACCATGACGGCCGTTATCGAGTAATGCATCCACCGCCTCCTGCAACATCCGTTTTTCATTACGGACAATGATTTCCGGCGCGTTCAAATCAATCAACTTTTTCAAGCGGTTGTTTCGATTGATCACCCGACGGTAAAGATCATTCAAGTCCGAGGTGGCAAAACGCCCGCCTTCTAGCGGAACAAGCGGACGAAGATCCGGAGGGATCACCGGCAGGACATCCAAGACCATCCAATCGGGACTGTTTCCCGACCCCTTATAATCCTCGACGATCTTCAAAGTCTTCGCGATTTTCTTCGCGTTGGTACCGGCCGGATTCGCTTTGGCCAAATCCTTGCGCAGCTTTTTCGTCAGCTCGTTGAGATTCAATCCCTTCAATATTTCCTTGACCGCCTCGGCACCGATCTTGGCCTTAAATCCGCCGCCATATTTCACGATCGCCTCTTGATACTGGTCTTCCGATAAAAATTCATTGGGCTTCAAAGGCGTTTCGCCGGGGTCAATCACAACATACTCTTCGTAATAAATCAATTTTTCCAAATCTCTGAGCGAAATCTGCAAGAGCGCAGACAATCGGCTGGGGACCGCTTTATAAAACCAGATGTGCGTGACCGGGGCCGCCAATTCAATATGCCCCATCCATTCCCGTCGGACCGAAGAACGCGTGACCGTTACCCCGCAACGATCGCAGGTGATACCTTTGAACTTGATCCCCTTATACTTCCCGCAACTGCATTCCCAATCGCGCACAGGACCAAAAATCCGTTCACAAAACAATCCGTCCTTTTCCGGTTTCAACGTCCGGTAGTTCAAAGTCTCGGCTTTCTTGACCGCTCCCCGCGACCACGACTTGATGATCTCCGGTGAAGCGATCTTGATCGAAACGCGATCCTGACTATGGGCTTCTGGTTGCATGGTTGACATATTTATTTTCCACCCTTTTTAGGTTCTGCGGTTATCTTTTCCAATTTGATATCAAGACACAATCCCTGCAGCTCTTTCACGAGGACGTTAAAGGATTCCGGAATGCCGGTTGCCAATTTCTGTTCTCCCTTAACAATCGCCTCATAAATGCGGCTACGGCCGGTGACATCGTCGCTCTTGACCGTAAGCATTTCCTGCAAAGTATAGGCCGCGCCATAAGCCTCCAACGCCCAGACTTCCATTTCCCCAAACCGCTGGCCGCCGAAATGGGCCTTTCCGCCAAGCGGCTGCTGAGTCACCAGCGAATACGGGCCAATGGAGCGGGCGTGAATTTTTTCGTCGACGAGATGGTTGAGCTTGAGCATATAGATCGAACCGACCGTTACCTTTTGATCAAAAGACTCACCGGTAAAACCATCATACACGGTTGTCTTCCCGCCCTCCGGAAGATTCGCCTCCTTCAAAAGTTCCCAAATTTCTTTTTCGGTCGTGCCATTGAACACCGGTGATTCGGCATAAAAACCTAAAACTTGCGCCGCCCATCCCAAGTGCGTTTCTAGCAACTGTCCGACGTTCATTCGCGACGGAACCCCTAATGGATTCAAAACAATATCAACGGGTGTCCCATCCGCTAAAAAAGGCATGTCTTCCTCAGGTAAAATACGAGAGACAATACCTTTATTTCCGTGACGACCGGCCATCTTATCACCTTCCTGAAGCTTGCGTTTGGTCGCCACATAGACAACGACCCGCTTGATGACTCCCGCCGGCAATTCATCACCGCGTTTGACGCGCTCGACCTCTTGCAACTGCTCTTCCTCTAACTCCGCCGTTTTCTGATCATAAAAATCAACCATCTCTCGCACCTCTAAGTCATCGATGTTTTTAGTCAACTGCATTTTCGCTAATTTCTGTTTATTGACATTGAGCAGTTTGCAGAGTTTGCCTTCTCGCTCTTGTTGGATGAAATCCAACTCCTGCTTGTAATATTCGTTGATTTTTTTAATCGCTTCGATTTCTTTTTTCTTATCTTCCTTTGATTTGCGTCCTCGTTCGGTTCGCTGGAAGATTTCGGTGTTGACGATCACCCCTTCGATACCGGGAGGCAGTGTTAACGAGGTGTCACGGATATCCGCTGCTTTTTCGCCGAAAATGGCGCGTAAAAGCCGCTCTTCCGGACTCAACTCTTTCTCACTCTTCGGAGTGACTTTCCCGACGAGAATATCACCGGCCTTAACCTCGGCCCCGACCCGAACGATCCCCTCTTCCGTCAGGTCATTCAGCGCCTCTTCGCCGACGTTAGGAATATCACGGGTGATTTCTTCATTCCCGAGACGAGTTTCCCGGGCCTCAACCTCAAACTTCTCAATGTGGATGGAAGTAAAAGCATCCATCCGAACAATGTTCTGATTAACAAGAATAGCGTCTTCAAAGTTGTAACCACGCCAAGGCATGAAAGCGACGAAAACATTTTGTCCCAACGCCAGGCGTCCATCTTTGGTGCCGATTCCATCGGCGATGATCTGGCCTTCCTTGACGGCTTCGCCCAACTTCACCAGCGGTCTTTGATGAATGCAGGTATTGGCATTTGACCGCATAAAGGTCTTCAATGGATAAACCATATCGCCGATGACGATTTCCCGGGCGTCAACTTTCTTGACCTCACCGGACTTTTGGGCGACGACAACGACCCCTGAATCACGGGCCACTTTTTCTTCCATACCGGTACCGACAAAAGGCACATCCGCGACCATCAAAGGAACGGCCTGACGCTGCATGTTTGATCCCATCAACGCGCGGTTGGCGTCATCGTGCTCCAAAAATGGGATCAACGAGGCCGCCACCGAAACCAATTGTTTGGTGGATACGTCCTTGTAGTCGATCTGTTCCCGTTTAACTTTAGGAAAGTCGGTTTTATAACGGCAGATGATTTCCTTACCGACGATCATGTTATTCTCATCAATTTCCACATTGGCCTGGGCGATGTATTTGATCTGATCCACATCAGCGCTTAAAAACTCAATCTTACGCGTCACCCGACCGTCTTCAACCTTGTAATAGGGGGTTTCAATAAATCCCAATTCATTCACCCGCGCGCAGGTCGTCAACGACGAGATAAGCCCGATATTCGGACCTTCCGGCGTTTCAATCGGACACACCCGGCCATAATGGGTCGGATGGACGTCACGGACCTCAAAGCCGGCCCGTTCGCGCGACAAACCACCCGGTCCCAAAGCACTGAGACGGCGCTTGTGCGTCATCTCCGAGAGCGGATTCACCTGGTCCATAAATTGTGATAATTGACTTCGAGCAAAAAAATCATGAACTTGATTGGAAAAAAGGCGGGAATTGATCAAATGATGCGCGGTCAGATGTTCGTACGACGTCATCACGACCAAACGTTCTTTGATCGACCGCTCAAGTCGAGCGAGACCGATCCGAACTTGATTCTGCACCAACTCTCCGACGGCCTTGATCCGGCGGTTACCCAAATGATCGATATCGTCGGTTTCGCCAACCCCTTCTCTCAACGCGAAAAGGTATTTGATCACCGCGACGACGGTCTGAATATCTAAAACACGATTATCTAAAGGAAGTTGTGTCCCGAGCTTGCGATTGATGATATGTCTGCCAACCTTGCTCAGATCATAACGCTTCGGATCAAAGAAAAGCCGGAAAAACAACGCCTCCGCGACTTCGACCGTTGCCGGTTCGGTAGGACGCATCTTGCGATAAAAATCCAGTAAGGCCTCTTCTTTATTTTTGGTATGATCCTTTTCCAGGGTCGGCTTCAATTTCTTGAACAGATCGCCGAACATCTTTTCGATGTCTTCAACGCTGGACAACCCCATGATCCTTAAAATCTGGGTCGCTGGAAAATTTCTTCGACGATCAATGTACGTCAAGAGCACGTCATTCAAATCAAATTTGGTCTCAAACCACGCGCCCCGCGAAGGGATGATACGGCCGTGATAAATGCTCTTTCCAGTCGGATGGACTTCTTCTTCAAATGAAACACCCGGCGGACGTTGGATCTGCGAAACGCAGACACGCTCATCACCGTTGATGATAAATGTGGCATTTTCCGTCATCAACGGAAAATCGCCAAAATAGACTTCCTGTTCCTTAATATCAACAGGTGTAATCAAACGCAACTTAACCTTTAAGGGAGCGGCATAAGTCATGCTTCGTCGCTGACATTCACCGCTGGAATATTTCTCTTTCCCAAGGTAATAATTCATATATTCCAGCTTGATCTGACCGTCATAACTCTCAAGCGGAAAAATCTCGCGGAAAACTTCCTCTAGCCCTTGATCCTGCCTTTTATCTGGCGCCACGTCGCGCTGCAAAAAGGCCTCATAAGAATCCAACTGTACATCCAAAAGTTTTGGTAGTTCAAAGTTATCTTTGATCTTGCCGAAATTTCGTATCTTTATTTTGGACATGGTTGTTGACCACCCCTTATGTTGAAAATCATTGAATAAAAGAGAAGAAAACAGCGAGCAACTTGCAGACCCTTTGATAGCACCTGGTCCATAACTAAGCTAGACCTTGATGGGCACTAAAAACAATTCACCACTCACTATTCACTATTTTTTTACTACTTCAATTCTACTTTAGCACCAGCAGCCTCGAGTTTTTTCTTAAGCTCTTCAGCTTCGGCTTTACTGGCGCCTTCTTTGATCGGCTTTGGAGCAGCCTCGACCAAATCCTTAGCTTCCTTAAGACCCAAATTGGTTGCCGCGCGCACTTCCTTAATAACGGCAATCTTATTGGTCCCTATTTCCGCTAAGATAACAGAAAATTCGGTCTTTTCTTCTGCCGCGGCACCTGCGCCAGCAGTAGCCCCAGCAACACCAGCCAACATCATGCCAGCCGGCATAGGAGCAGCAGCCTGGATCCCAAGACGATCTTCCAAACCTTTGACAAGTTCCGACAATTCCAACGCGGTTAATCCCTCGATGGTTTTCGCAACTTGCTCAAGTTTAGAAGAAAGCGCAGCAGAACCCTTCTTTGCTTCCTTCACGGCCGTTTCAGTATTTTCCGACATCTCATTTACTCCCTTCTTCTTTGTTTTCACTTAATTGTTTCATGATCGACAATAAGTCTCTCGTTTTCGCGTTCAACAATCCAGCAAAACGAGTCACCGGAGCGATGATCACCGCTAAAAGCTGCGATTGCAAAACTTCTTTTGCCGGCAGTTCGGACAAACGTTTGACATCCGCTGCTTCTAAGATCGCACCGTCGAGCAGACCGGCTTTGATCGTTAATCCTTCCCATTTCTTTGAAAAATCAATCAAGGCCTTGGAAATGGAAACCGCGTCTTCAGAACTCCATACAAACGCGGTCTGACCACTGATTTTTTGCGCGAACGGTTCCTGCTTCAGATCTTTCAAAGCGATTTTCGCGACCCGATTCTTCGCGACAAAAACCTTTGCTCCAATTTTACTCATACCTTTTCTCAAGTCATCCATTTGACTCGAAGACAGTGAAGCAAACGTTAACAAAAATGTGCAATTATTCCGGTCAAATTCCTGCTTGATGGACTTGATGACCGTATTTCGAAAAACCTGCCCAACTTTGACTTGTTGTTCCATAGGCTTACCTTTGATTTATGCTGCGACAGTGAGTTTTAAGCCCGGCCCCATGGTCGTAGAAATGGCCATGGTCTTAATGAGATTCCCCTTGACTCCCGATGGTTTGGCATTATTCAAAGCATCAATCAAATGTTTTGCGTTCTCTTCGATTTTTGACTTCTCAAACGACCGTTTCCCTATCCCGACGTGAACCCCGCCCTGTTTGTCCGCCTTAAACTCGATGCGCCCGGCCTTGATTTCTTTGATGACCCGCTCGACGTCATTCGAAACGGTCCCGGCCTTTGGGCTTGGCATCAAACCGCGCGGACCCAAAATTTTTCCCAATTTGCTCAAATCCCGCATCATTTCCGGAGTCGCGATCACGCAATCAAAATCCATAAATCCCTTCGCCACTTTTTCAATCAAATCTTCCGCTCCAACGTGATCAGCCCCAAGCTCCTCGGCCTTCTTCACATTTTCCCCTTTACAAAAAACCGCGATTCTCACGCTACGGCCCGTCCCATAGGGAAGGACAACGGTCCCGCGGACAACCTGATCGGTCGCCTTAAGATCAAGATTCAATTGAAAATGCAATTCAACGGTTTCATCAAATTTGACGGTGGGGAATTTTTCAATTTGCGCCACAGCCTCGGACAATTGATAAATTTTTGTTGGATCAAACTTGGCTTGAAATTCTTTTTTTCTTTTTGTCGTTCTCATATTTTATCCTTCGATCACTTCAATGCCCATGCTGCGAGCCGTGCCCTTGATACTTTTGATGGCCTGATTGATGTCACCGGTATTAAGATCTTCCATTTTGGCTTTGGCAATTTCCTTGACCTGCTCTAAGTTGATTTGGCCGATTTTTTCTTTGCCAGCCGTTCCCGAGGCCTTAGCCAAATTCGCCGCCTTTTTAATCAAAACCGCACTTGGCGGACTTTTGATAATGAATTCAAATGACTTGTCTTTATAGATGGTAATGACCGCCGGGAGGATCAGACCTTCTCTTCCCTTTGTCCGCTCATTGAATTGCTTACAAAATCCAATGATGTTGACGCCGTGCTGCCCCAAAGCCGGCCCCACCGGAGGAGCAGGATTGGCTTGCCCAGCCGGAACATACAACTTGATCTGTGCAACGACTTCCTTAGCCATATTAGTGCTCCGTCAAATTAATTCTTGTTAGGCGACTCCGCACTTGCCGTACGGGGGGGCAAGCCCCCCTTCGGCGCTCGCTTAGCTCGCTGAGCACCCCCCAAACCCCCTTTGTATACCGTCCCTATAAAAATTTATTTGACGGTATACTAGATCTTCTCCACTTGCCAAAATTCCATTTCGACCAACGTGGACCGGCCAAAAATGGAAACACTGACCTTCAACTTCCCGCGGTCAGTGTTCACTTCCATCACTTGTCCATTGAAATTCGCAAACGGACCTTCGGAGATTCGAATCGCCTCTCCGACCTCAAAGATGACTTTTGGACTTGGTTTGAGTTCGGTATCTTCGGTTCGCTTAATGATCGCGTCAACTTCTTTGTCTGAAATCGGTGTTGGACGACGACCCGGCCCGATGAAACCAGTGATCCCGGGAGAGCTCTTCACCATATACCAGCTCTCTTTGGTCATCTCCATCTTCACTAGAATATACCCTGGGAAAAACTTGCGAGAGGTAATGCGTTTTTTGCCCCCTTGAATTTCGGAGACTTGTTCGGTAGGAACAATGATTTCGCCGATAAATTCCTTAAGCGCGGTTGAAGACATCCGGCCTTCTAAGCCTGCCTTAGCCTTTTCTTCCGCCCCGGTCTGGGTATGTACGACGTACCACTTCATACTCATAATCAATAAATCAGCGTTCCCATGATTTTAGAAAGAACAACATCCGTAATCGCAATAAAAATCCCCAAAATGCACGAGCTGATAATGACAATCCAGGTGGAGTCGATCAGTTCCGGTCTTGTCGACCAAGAAACCTTTTTTAACTCAACCACCACTTCCGCAAAAAATTTTTTGATTTTACCAAACATTTGATCTCTCAATAATCGCAGGCCTGGAAGGATTCGAACCCTCAACCTACGGGTTTGGAGCCCGACGCTCTACCAATTAGAGCTACAGGCCTATATTTCCTTCTTCAATCCTGACGCGCATCACCGGGAGACTGCTATTTCTTGACCTCACGATGCAAGGTGTGCTTACGCAGCTGAGGGCAATATTTCTTCAACTCCAAACGCTCAGGATGTTTCTTTTTATCTTTGGTTGTTGAATAGTTGATCTGCTTTGATTCTGTACATTGCAACTGAATGATTTCACGCATATGAGTTACCCAATTTGATCAAGCCCCCGACCGGGATTGAACCGGTGACCCCGTCCTTACCAAGGACGTGCTCTACCGGCTGAGCTACAGGGGCAGTTTACCCTTGCAAAATTCCAACTTTGCTTTCTCCCAATCGACCATCGAAAACCCATCAAACTAAAAATCATCGACGAGGAAATTGAAATTTCAAAACCTCTACCCTAACAAGATGATTAACAACAAAGGTTAGCAATGAAATATGAAGTTGTAGTATAGGCGCGAGAAAAAAAAATGTCAAGTTTTTTTTATTTTTTTAAACGAACTATCTACTTCAAAATATTAGACTTAAGTCCCAGCCAAAATTACAAAATTCTCAAAAATCGTCGCTTGCCGACCTTCAACACTCCCTTTTTCAGGACCCCGTGTTCGTCAGCGATCCGCTGCCCGTCCAGACTCACAGCGCCCTGCTCAAGCAGCCGACGCGCTTCCTTTTTCGAACCCACCATTTTCGTTTCAACCAAAATCTCCAACAGCCCTTTGGCGTCATCTCGCAACCGATACTCCAACATCTCCTGCGGAACTTGCCCCCGGCTAAAAATTTTTTCAAATTCCTGCCTGGCTTGAGCGGCTTTTTTCGTTGGATAAAATTGACCGACAATATTCTCTGCCAACCGGAGCTTGGCTTCTTTAGGGTGAAAACCCTTAACCGCACTCAAATCTTCTTCCGTCAAAATTTCATAGTAGCGATGCATCAAATCATCGCTGATGGACATCACCTTCCCAAAAATCTCCTCTGGCGGCTCCTGGATCCCGATATAATTCCCAAAAGACTTGCTCATTTTTTTCGAGCCGTCCGTTCCCTCGAGCAGCGGCGTCATCATAACCACCTGAGGTTCCTGACCAAAGGCTTCTTGAAGTTGCCGTCCCATGAGCAAATTGAATTTCTGATCAGTCCCTCCCAATTCCACATCGGCCTTTAAATACACGGAATCAAATCCTTGGAGCAACGGATAGAGAAATTCCAGAATGCTGATCTCTTTTCCCTGCTCATAGCGCTGCTTAAAATCAGAACGAGCAAGCATTTGCGCGACGGTTGAAAAGCTGGAGAGTTCCATGATTTCCTGGGTGCTGAGCTTACCTAACCATTCGCTGTTGAAAGCCACGATCGTCTTATTTCGATCAAGGATTTTAAAGACCTGCGACTTGTAGGTCTTGGCGTTCTTAAAGATTTCTTTTCTTCCCATTTTGGGCCGCAACTGATCGCGGCCGGAAGGATCCCCCACCTGAGCGGTAAAATCACCGATCAAAAAAATCACCTCATGCCCCAAATCCTGAAACTGCCGCAGTTTTCGTAAAAGGACAACATGACCAAGATGAAGATCAGGGGCCGTGGGATCAAAACCCGCCTTGATCTTTAAGGCGCGGCCGGTCTTGAGCTTCTTCAACAGCAATTCTTCATTGATGATTTCCGACGTGCCGCGGCTTAGCTTCTGAATGGTATCGTTGACCGTCATTTTCTAAACCGCGCATGGAAACTAGCGGGGATGTTTGGTTTGCAAACTCAATGGCAGATGATCGCTGAAATGAATGCGGTGAAAATTATTTATTCGATACGGGTTGTGACACCGATCTTCATCTGCTCGGTATCAACTTTTAAAATTTTGACCTTCAGACGGTCGCCGGCTTTAAGAGCGGCGGCCTGCTCTTTATCGATCTCCGAGGAGTAGACCAGGGCTTCCACATCATCCGGCAATTTCACAAACACGCCAAAATTGGAATTGAGGACCACCTCGGCATCAACCACTGCACCGACTGGAAATTTCTCCGCGATCTTCGGCCAAGGGTTGTCCTTCAATTGTTTCAGGCCCAAAGTAATCTTTCGATTATCGGCATCAACCACTAAAACAACCACCTCCACATCCTGCCCTTTTTCAACAACGTCGTGAGGACGATTGATCTTTTTCGTCCAAGACATATCCGACACATGAATCATCCCTTCTAGACCCGCTTCCAATTCGACAAAGGCACCGTAATCCGTAAAGCCTCTGACCGTTCCCTTGACCTTAGAACCAACCAAAAATTTCCGACCAGCTTCGAGCCAAGGATTGCCCTCCAACTGCTTCATGCTTAATGAAATACGCTTGGAATCTTTATCGACATTGATGATCTGAACTTCGATCACATCTCCTAAGTGAAAAATTTCCTGCGGATTAACCATTTTCTTTTGCCAGGAAATTTCTGATGAATGGAGCAGCCCTTCGATACCTTTTTCGATCTCGACAAAAACGCCATACGGCATGATGTTGACAATTTTCCCCTTGACTTTGGTACCAGCAGGATATTTTCCATAAATATCCTCCCAGGGATTTGCCATGATCTGCTTCAAACCCAAAGAAACTTTCGCGCCCTCTTTATCAAAATCAAGAATCATCACATTGATCTTATCGCCTAAAGCGACAATCTCCGACGGATGGCTGATCCGCGACCAACTCATATCGGTAATATGCAACAATCCATCCACCCCGCCCAAATCAATGAAGGCCCCAAAATCGGTGATCCCTTTGATGGTCCCCTTGCGGGTCTGGCCCTTCTTCAACTCGGCCCAAAGTTTCTCACGGACTTCGTCACGCTCTTTTTGGAATATATCTCGTCGGGATAGGATCAGGTTGCGTCGCTGTTTGTTGATTTTAGCGACCTGAAATTTATATTTGCGGGAAGTGATTTCCTCGGACTGGAACCCCTTAAAAGCGGAAAGCGACATCGGCAAAAACCCTTCAACACCGTGCACGTCCACCATATAACCACCCTTGACCTGCTTGAGCACGCGCCCTTCAACGACCTCGCCTTCATCCACATCCACCATCATCTTTTGCCAGCCTTTGAGCTTCTCCGCCTTGGCATGAGAAAGGATCAAACGGCCTTCATCATCCTCCATGCTCTCAATCAAAACATCGATTTCCTGATTGAGACTCAACTCTCCTTTATCGCGAAACTCCTCCACCGAGACAAAGCCTTCCGATTTGAATCCAATATCGACAACGACCTCTTTATCGCTCAAGGCAACAATAAAACCTTTAACAATCTCGCCTTCTTTAATATTTCTAAAGGTCTTTTCGTACAACTGTGCTAAGCCTGATTTGGTTTCTTCGCTCATGATTCCATCTCAACAATCTTTCTTTTAGGTTCTTTAAGGTCATACAGCGTCGGACATAAAAACTCACGGGCGTAAGCAGACCGTTTTTCTCTTCCTTAAAGTGTCCCCATTATCGCAAATAATCATTATTTGTCAATTAAAATTTACCAGCATAAATGGTTGCGACTTAAGCAAACCGCAAAAAACAATTCTCCACGGAAAGACAAGCTGAGAACTCGGCATTAAAATTGATTATCGACAATGAATGATGATTGGAAGGAAACAAGTCGTAAAAAAAGGTGGAACAGTAAAGGCTAAATCGCTCTTGGGGTTCAATTGGGGGGTAATAATAAGAGCACCTTTAATGTCCCACCCACCGTGGCTATCTTACTTAACATCACACAGATGTTAATATGTAATCGATTACATTTAGAATATTAAAAAAATGTATTACATTTTGATTATAAAACATGCCATTTTCTTGTCAAGGGATTTTTTTAAATCATTTTTTTAAATCAAACCGCGCGGGCAAACACTCTTACGTTCCATCAATTCGACAGGCAGTAAAGTCATTCCCATGAAAAGTTTTGAGAAATCTTTCTTTTCCAAATAATTTATCAATAGCTCTGTTCCGGTCTGCGCCATTTGATAAAGCGGAACTCCGATGGTCGTTAGCGCCGGACGCGTATCCTGACAACGGACGTCATTATCATAACCAATCACCGAAATTTCCTCAGGGACCGCGATCCTAAGTTTTTCCAGCTTACGCAACACACCAAAGGCCATCGTGTCATTGCAGCAAAACAAGGCTGTAAACTTTCTTTTCCGTTTTAGCAAAGTCTCAATTTGTTCATACGCGTCGGTTTCCTTATAATCGGCGCTCACAATGAGTTCCTCAGGAATAGACACTCCCAAAGTTTTAAGGTAATCTTGGAATCCCTGCAAGCGCACGATGGAGTCCTTTGACCAAGTCGATCCTTTCATAACCGCGAACTGCCGATGGCCGTTCTTATAAAAATGTTCCGCGGCCAGCTGCGCCCCTTTGTAATGATCGGCACAGACAAACGTTGTCTGTAAATCCTTATCGAAATCATTGATCACAACACTTGGGACATTGATCTTTTCCACAATCGATTTGACGGAAAAAAACTTTGACCAATGAATGATGATCACCCCGTCCACTCTTTCACCGGATCGAAAATCGTACTGCTCCCATAAATTCTTTTCTTCCTTTAACATAAGCAGCTTAAATTGGTAAGGAGTATCCCAAAGATAATCGGAAACGCCCGAAAGGATGTGAATGTAGTAAGAATTGTAGAATATGCTGCGAAAATAGGGAAAGATGACGCCGATGCGTTTGGTGGTCACCTGTCTTAAATTTTTAGCCGCGATATTGGGCGTGTAACCGCATTCCCGGACAGTGTGATCGATCTTTTCCAAAGTTTTCGGCGCGACTTTATGCCTGGTCTCGGGATTCATCGCCCGAGAAATCGTTGCCACAGAAACCCCGGACTTTTTAGCCACAAATTTGATATTCATCTTCAATAATGACTCTCCTAACCCGTGAAGTGGAAATATCTACCCCTTCAACTCCGGGAATTTCTTAAAACAAGAATATCCTTCATAACCCTGTCGACAATTTCCTCATATTCTTGCCCGGAATAATACTTCGGTTGACCAAAAGTGACACTGACCGCATGCCTTTTCAGCCATTTGCTTCCCGGAGGCATGACCTTTTCTGAATCACTCACCCAAACCGGGATCACGGGCACCTGAGTTTTAACAACCAGAAAACCGATTCCCTGTTGACCTTGGAGCACTGGCTCAAGCTGACGAGTTCCTTGGGGAAAAATCAATAAGCCCCCCCCATTTTTCACTCGGCGAATGGCTTCTCGCAACGAACGGATATCCGCGGAGTCGCGCCGGACCGGAAAGGCATTGCCTTTCCTTAATATAAAGCCGAGGATTTTATTTCGAAATAAGGAATCTTTGGTCATGAAGTGGATCTTTCGCCGCAAACTGATCGCAATCAACAGCGGATCCAAATTGCTCTGATGATTGCTGGCTAGCACCAGGCTTCCCTGGGCAGGGACATTCTCCCGACCATAAATCTTCAATGGGCAAAAGATAAAACTCAAAATTTTTACGAGATAATAACCGATCCAATAGATCATATTCCCAACCTATTCCATAAAAATGCCGCCCAACTGCAAAATTCCTTAAGGCCACCCCAATAAAATGGCCACATCCATATTGCGTGAGAAATCGTGGTGATGATCAGTATAAAGAAAATCAACCACACTTTCAAATCCAATGATGGCTCTGGTTTCATGTTTTCATTCTTTCAAAAATCTTCGCCTACGAATTTTTACAAAATGTTACTGTTTCGTAAAGGTTTTTTCTAGCCTTGCCTTCTTGACAAAAAACATCATCGTCTCCGATTGCATCAGAAGAGCATATTCCTGATCGCTCATCATTTGCTCAGGAAGAATTTTGGGCCCTACAAAAAAAAGAGGCTGGTCCTTGTCAAATTTCTGAAAGATGACGGCATCCGGCTTGTCTCCCGATGAAGGATCAAAGTTGACGATGCGATTCTGCAGCCGGCGTCCATACATATGGGTCACCCAGAAATTTCCTATATCCGACGCCATATAAACATGAAACCCTTCTTTCCCGACCGTCAACGTATCCAGCAAATAATAAACTTCCATCCTCTGATTCATCAAAAGCACCGAAGAATCCAAATATTTATACTCCGAAATGAACCGGTGGTTATGTCGATCAAACAAGGCCTCCCCACAATCGTATCTAGGCCAGATGTTGATCGAAAGTGACGTGACCGAAAGCAGGACGGAAATGATGCAAATGCCGTGGATCCATCGATGGAATATCTTCGGCAGCTCTTCGATGATTTTCCCTAAGGCCAGAAATACAATTGGGATTATGAAAATGATATACCTAACATCGAACAGAAGCTGGTCCAATCGCACGAAAAACAAAAACAAAAATCCAATAAGGACCTGCAGCCAAAGATACAATGAAAACTTTTGACCATGGTTGAAATCTTTCAATGATCTCAAAAAATAAATGAGCCACGAAGGCAAACCCATTCCCCAAAAAACCAACCCCATTCCGCCATTGAATGTACCGATACCTATGTCCGCAAAAAATAATTGGCGGCATTTTTCTCCAAAGGTGGAAACGCACTCGCTGATAGAGTTTGAAGTGGCCCCCACCCCATCCGATCCCAATGTGACTGGGAATATCGGATTGCCCAACATAACCCAATTGCGCAGATACCAATAGCCCCCAAGTAAGACAATCACTGCGATATAACATCCCAAATGAATACGCGACATTTTTCGCAAGCCCTTGATCATAAAGACCTGCAGACTGACAACGAGAACAAGCATCGCGTACTTTGTACCCACCAATAACCCTATGGCCATGGCCGCGTTATAAAGATCATAGCGAGAGTTGGTTTTATAAAAACTGACCGCAAAATAAACCGCAAACAAAAACAACACCGCGATGATAAGATCAATATAATTGCTTCCAACCTGGGCCAAGACAACCGGAGACAAAAAAAACAGAAACGCAATGAATACCGAGGTTCTTGCTGTGAGTTTCAATTCTCGCCCCAGTGCATAGAGGACACAAACACCGAAGAGGGCCATGACGCCTTGAACACCATCGACAAATTGCTGACTGTGAAAAAATATGGCTGGCCATAAGAACAAGAGCTCAGCATTGAAAGGAAAAGCGAAATGCGACCGCAACTCAAGCGGTAACATCAACCAGCGATGCTGTAGAATAGACTCATAAATCTGCGGCAGATGATAACAAAGCCCATCGACATCACGGTTAGGCAAAAGAAAAACAGCGGTCGCGATCCAAAGAACTGCTAAAAGAAAAATGGAAAGAATGGCGAAATTCTCAAAAAAGAAAAAATTTTTTATAAAACCTTTAATCACTCGTCCATCATTGGAAAGAAAAACACCCACATCGCCTCGTATTTTCTTCTTCTGCAGAAAAACGATCAACAATAGAAACAAAGGAACAGCAACGTGGGCCGCGATAACAAACGACAGATAAAGCTGGGCAGCCAAACCCAAGACCAAGGGAACAAAAATGAGCTGGGTGATGAAAAACAATAAGGCGCTGATCAACCGGTGCCGGAGGGAATATGAAAATCTAAGCGAAATCCACAAATAATGAAAAAAGAGGAGAAAAAAATTGGTGAGCAAAAATGACATTAGGATTAGTCATCGAGGTTGAAACAAATGACCTGCCTCCTCATTGCGACGGCTTTTTAAGCTGTGCTAGGTCAATCGTTCTTAACTGCTGCTGGGTCATAAAAACCATTGAAAAGACCGCCAGTGTGGTCAAGCCAATCGCGTATGGCAAGACCTTGAGTATGAGGTCTTGACCAAAACGCATGACCGCGATATTGAAACCAATGACACAATAACGGATTTCCGACGTTCCAAACCGGCAAAAACTGATACAAAACTCGTTTGTCACCGCGAAATACAAAAAGGCATTGACCATGATCGAAACGGCAAGGATCAACAAGATCATCTCGAAAATTTTATACTCAAGCGGGATCAAAAAGGAATACCCCAAAAAAATTGAGCAGAGAAAAATATAATCCAAAAAATGGTCCATGTAATATCCCCATTTCACCAAACCGGTCCCGCGCGCGCGTCCAACAGCACCATCCAGCATATCGGTGAGGTGCTGAATGATGATAAAAAAATTCGCGCCCCATAACCACGCTAAATTTTGACTCGCGAAATAACAGCTTCCAACAAAACCAAGGCTCCACACCACGGTCAGCATGGTCAGCTGCACGGTCCCTAACCACTGCGGCACCCTCGGGACAAGAAAACTTAATAATTTCTGTTCCCCTTCATTCAAAAACCAATTGCCGATTTTACGATCTCCGGCAAAATTTCCGTTTTCCATGTCTGTTGGCCAACCTCTAACATTTTTGTGCACACCAATGTCATTACCTTAACAACTTCTCGCCATAATGCAGCAATTCCTTAGCCCGGCTCAAAGATTTGGATTCACTGTACGCGCGGACCAAGGGCTCGGTCCCGGAAGGACGGAGCATCAACCAGCTCTCGTCTTCGCAGATCAGTTTGGTACCGTCGAAATCCTTCACATCCACGACCTTTTTGCCTAAAAGATTTTTGATCTTACCAAATTCCCCGACGTCAAATGGCTTTTTGCCAATTTTAAGATCGCTGCGTAAATAGTAGTATCGGCCGAACTCCTCTTCCATCTCATTGATGATTTTTTTAATATTTTTCTTCTGATAAACCATCATCTCGAGCAAAAGCAACCCAGCGAGCGTCCCATCGCGTTCCGGGATGTAATCTTGAAAACCCATCCCGCCAGCCTCTTCACCGCCGGCCACGATGTTTTCGCTGACCATCAAATCTGAAATGTATTTGAACCCGACCGGCGTTTCAAATAATTTCAAACCCAATTTCTTGGCAATATTATCGAGCATGGTCGTTCCGCAGATCGTCTTAACAACCCCGCCGCGGCGACCGCGGTTGCGCACCAGGTGCAGAATCAACAATCCCAAAATTTTCTGAGGATGGATATATTCCCCACCCGGGGCGACCGCCGCGATCCGGTCGGCGTCACCGTCCAAAACCAAACCAAGATCAAATTTCTCTTTCTTGACCCTTTCCATGATCCCACCAAGAAATTCAGCAACGGGTTCCGGTTTGAGGCCGTTGAAGTAAGGATTGATTTCAGCACGCATCAAAATCAAATCGATTTTTGTCCCTTTCAAGATTTCCGCCATCAAACCATTGCCGCTGCCGTGCATGGCATCGGTAATCACTTTGAACCGGGCGTCTTTCATCTTTTTTAAATCAACATACCCTTTGATGAAATTCAGATAATCGCTCTTAAAATCATGAAGGGCAACTTTTTTCTCTTTCAAAGCTTCGTCTAGATCAACCTTTTTGACCGGGACCTGATCCAAAAATCCTTCAACCTGGTCGGTGATATCGCGGCCAGCGCCACCGCCTTGGGCGGTCTTGATTTTTATCCCGTTGAATTTGTATGGATTGTGACTCGCCGTAATCATGATACCAGCCACACATTGATTCCGTGTCACGCCAAAACTCAACGCCGGTGTCGGGATGGGACCCTCAGAGAGCAACACTTCAATGTTATTGGCCGCCAAAACTTGGCTCACCAGCCGTGCGTAGTCGCCGGACATGAACCGCGTGTCAAATCCAACCGCCACTTTCCGAGTCCCGTTCGCGCGCTTGCCTTGCCGCAAGACCCATTGGGCAATGGCCTGACTGATGATTTCAACATTTTTAAAAGTAAAGGTGTCGGAAATGACCGCTCGCCACCCGTCGGTACCGAATTTGATTTCCGTATTTTTGCCACTCATCCTTGACTCCTTTGCTTACTTGTACAATTGATGTTTCTCAATATATCGAATGACCTCTTCTGGAACAAGGTATTTTATCGATTTTCCGGCTTTCACGCGCCCGCGAAGATAAGAGGAAGAAAGATCCAATCCCGGCATGGCGACGGTCCGATATTTGCCGCCATCACGACGGTGCTGGTAGCCCGGACGATTGACCACAAGGAACGTGACCATTTTCAAAATGTCCTGAATCTTGTGCCACTGTGGAAGCTGCCGGAGGCTGTCCTCGCCGATGATAAAAAAAAGTTTGGCCTCTTTTTGGTAACGCGAAAAAATATGCTGAACGGTATCGATAGTGAAGGACTTCCCCTTTTTCTTGATTTCATAGTCGGAAACGCCGAATTGGGGATGGCCTTGAATGCAACGCTCGACCATTCGATAACGGTGCTTTGCCGCAGCCAAGGAATGGGCCTGCTTATGCGGCGGCAGGTAAGAAGGGACAAAAATGATTTTATCCAAATCAAATTTTTCCTGCGCCATTTGCGCCATCACCAGATGGCCGATATGGATCGGGTTGAAAGTTCCGCCGAAGAGCGCGATGCGTTTCAAGAGGGGCCTCACTGAACTAAACTCGAATCTGTCCTTTTCCGTGAATCTGATATTGGTACGTCGTCAATCCTTCCAAGGCCATTGGGCCGCGAACATGCAATTTGTCAGTACTGATCCCGACTTCCGCTCCAAAACCAAATTCATGACCATCGGTAAAACGCGTGGACGCGTTGACATAGGTGCAGGCCGAATCCACTGTTTTTAAAAAATACGCGGCTTCTTTTTTATCATCAGTCACAATAGCGTCGGAATGCTGAGATCCATGGGTATTGATATGGTCCACGGCCTCCCGCAAAGAATCAACGACCTTAACCGCGAGGATCAAATCCAAATACTCTTCGTCCCAATCTTTTTCCGTGGCGGCCTTGACGCCCGTTTTCAGGATCCGACGCGTCAGCGGGCATCCGCGGATTTCAACGCCGGCATTCTTAAAATCATGAATCATCGCCGGAAGAAAACGTGACGCAACATCCTTGTGGACCAGCATGGTTTCCATGGCGTTACAAACCCCAGGCCGTTGGACCTTGGCGTTAAAACAAATCTTATGCGCCATATTCAAATCAGCGTTCTCACTGACATAGGTATGGCAAACCCCTTTGTAATGCTTCACCACCGGGATGAGCGAATGCTCCGCCACAAACCGGATCAACTCTTCTCCTCCTCGAGGAACCAGCAAATCCACATATCGATTCAACTTCAATAAAATATGAACTGCCTGCCGATCGGTTGAATCAATCAACTGAATCGCCTGGCCAGGAATCTTGGTCTTGATCAACGCCTTTCGCAAAACCGAAAAAATGGCCCGGTTCGAATGCGCGGCTTCTTTCCCGCCTTTTAAAATCACCGCGTTCCCCGACTTTAGACAAAGACCTATGCAGTCGCTGGTGACATTCGGCCGCGATTCATAAATGATCCCAATAACACCGATGGGGACCCGCACTTTTTCGATCAGCAGCCCATTGGGACGCCGATACGTTTCTAAGACCTCACCAATCGGATCTTTCAACCGAACAGTTTCATGCAGAGAATCAGCCATTGCCTGAATCCGCTTGTCATTCAAAAGCAAACGGTCCACCAGGGCCGAGGGAAGATTTGACTTTGCCGCGGCCTTGAGATCTTGCTCGTTTTCCTTTTTGAGAAAATCGCTGTTCTGCAAAATGGCCTGACTCAACTTTTGCAAGGCACGATTTTTCTCCGTCGATGAAATAAGGGCCACCTGCCGCGCCGCAACCTTAGCGGCCTGGGCCATCTTTACGATTTGCGTTTCTAAACCCATCGCTTTTCCTGATTTTTAAAAGTGATTTAACCGTGACCAGACCCTATCGTTCGCTAAGAACCAAATCATTGCAATGGATGACTTCCCTTTGCCCCTGACGATCATGGGTCTCTTCCAAATCCGCGACCGTATAGCGAATGATGCCGCGACCAATCTCCTGACCATCCTTATCGCAAACCACCACCACATCCTGACTTTTGAAATGGCCTTCCCATTTGAGTATCCCGGGAAGCAGCAGGCTTCGGCCTCCTTTTAACAGCGCGGCTTTGGCACCGTCGTCGACATAAAGCTTGCCCTTGGGCTTGACCCCAAACGAAATCCAATGCTTGCGCGATAACAGTTTGTCTTCTTTTTCAAAAAAATACGTCCCGATCCGTTCCCCTTGCAAAACGCGCAGCAGCACATCTTTGGTTTCCCCGTGGGCAATGACGCAGGGGATCTTGGCCCGGGTGACCATCTTGATCGCTTCAAGCTTGGCCGACATCCCGCCCTTTGAAATATTTTTTCGTTGTGTCCCTAAGGCCAGGCCTTCCATTTCGCGGGTGATTTCTTTAACCTCACTGAAAATCGTTTTCTTTCCGTTTTGCAAATCATAAAACCCTTCCACGTCGGAAAGGATCACCAACAAATCCGCGTTGAGCAGACTCGCCACCAGACTGGACAGCTTATCGTTATCGCCAAAACGGATCTCGTCGGTGGCAACAGTGTCGTTTTCATTGATGACCGGAACCATCCCGCATTTTAAAATTGCCTCGATGGTGTTGCGGGCATTGTTGTGCCGGCTACGGGCATCAAAATCGTCCCAAGTCAAAAGGACCTGGGCGCATTTGGTCTTATTTTTTTTGAATAAATCGACATACGTACGCATCAAGACCGTCTGACCAATGGCTGCCAACGCCTGCAGCAAAGACAATTCCGTAGGACGCCTAAGCAGGGAAGTTTCTCCCATGCCTAAAACAATGGCGCCCGAACTAACCAAGACCACCTCGACATTTTGCCGACGCAATTGGCTGATCTGATCAACCAACGAACGCAGTCGGGCGGTCCGCGGTTTCAGTGAATATGTCGCTATGACACTGGAACCGACCTTGACCACGACCCGTTTGATTTTTCTTGGGAATGTGCGATGCATGGCCTAATTTCATTTCGTTAATGCTGAAAAGAGGACTTGGCCTTTCTCAGCATTGATCATTTCAAATTTTGCCGAATTTTTTTCAGCAAAGGGGCCAGCCCTTCTTCCGCCAAAGCGGAAATCGCTAAAATAGGCTGCTTAAAACGCTTTTTAAAACGTTTTAAATTCTCGGCCGCTGGTTCTAAATCCATTTTATTAGCAACCAAAATTTTCTTCTTCAACAAAAAGTTGTCACTATAGGATTCCAATTCGATTTCGATCTTTTCAAAATCATCCAAAGGATCACGGCCTTCGCTGCCCGACATATCAATCATATGCAAAAGGACCCTGGTGCGCTCAGCATGTTTTAAAAACCGGTCGCCGAGCCCGCGGCCTTTATGCGCGCCTTCAATCAACCCTGGCAAATCAGCAATCACAAAATCTTGCTCTTCCCCATCCTGAACAACGCCCAGGATAGGCTGCCTGGTGGTAAAAGGATAATTGGCGATTTTCGATCGGACTTTCGAGACCTTGGTAATCAGCGTCGACTTCCCGGCATTGGGAAACCCAACAATGCCGACATCAGCCACGATTT
>JAHFFT010000010.1 GCA_023247795.1 Candidatus Omnitrophota bacterium | reverse complement strand
AAGACTCAACGCTTGTCGAATGGCCTTTAACCTTTGGCCATCCTCAATCATGGCGGCAAAGTTCGCGGGAAGTTCTACCTCAACAGGGGCACCTCCACCCCCTTCACTATCGTCTGATCCGACAATGGCCATATTGATATCAAGATTGGATCTTCTTAAAATAGCCTCTATTTCCTGGGTTAAAGACTGAATATTTTGCTGGTTTAACAATCTTGCAATAATAGTAGTCAAAGGACTTCCCGGATTGAATTTTATAATACCTGCAAGCACATATCTTTGGATCACTAAAAGCCGCGCTAATGTTTCCTTGGCTAAAGAATCGGGATTATCAAAATCTTGCTCTCCAAACAAATTTTCAAAGAGAATTGCCCATGACCTTACACTATTGAAAATATTTTGCATCAACCTTCTTCCATTGTTATATTGGCCAGCAACATCTGGAGCAATAAGACCTTCTGCCGATGAAATACGATCGACCAGGAATCTTGTCAACCTAAGAACATTGAATTGCGGACCCAATAAAGTCATTCCCCCTCTAGTCGTTATTCTTCCCCCAGCAACATCTGCTTGCGCAGGATTAACCCTCTGCGCCAGAATATTAAAGACTTTTTCACTCACCTGAAATATATCTTCATAACCACTTTGGTCCTTTAATTGAAAATTATTGATAACCGTCAGTACCGTTCCTCGTATATCTTTAACAGCAGGATTCTTCAAATCCAATTGGTCCAAAAAGTTGGATAATGCTTGGAAAGCTTCACGCGTGCCCATGGTATTGAGTACACTAACCGCCGCAAGTGCCTTGCCCTTATCCGTCCCATGAAGGTCATTGACAACGTCGTTGATACCAACAAGCTGACCGGTGACAATAACGCCATAAATACTGACATTTACCAATGCATTAGGCGCTTTATCAAAGACGGCTTGTGGACGATCACCTGTTGCCAATCCAACTCTTAATTCCCCCGCGTCATTTGTACGAACACCCGATACAGAATGTTTTCCGGAACTTTGCAAAATGGCCAAAACTTTATTAAAACTCGCGGCATCCGCGCAAATTCCCCTTATTTCCGCTTCTCTTGACGCGGCATCTTCCTTGAAACGCACCTGTCCTCCAAACGCATTCTCTAACACACCGGCTTCCATCAATTTTTTCAAAATCTCATTTCCATTTTCTCCAATCTTCAAAAATTCTTTTCTAGAAACAACTCCCCCTAACCCCTGTAAGCGATCGGGTGTAAGGAGTCTGAAAAACACATCCACTAAATTGCCCGCGTAATCATAAATTCGGATGAACTCTTCGGTTTTCACCAAATGACCGTCTTCATCCAGGATTCTGACTCTCACCGGCAGTCCCTCCTCAACATCGATCTCCACTTTGGCGTTGGCATATTGAGGATCGCGCAGGTTTAACCATTCTCTCCCAGCCATTGTTAAGATAGAATTTTCCAACCGCTTACCGACAATGGTCACCTGGTCTAAAGACGCGAGAGTTTCCTTATCAATGTCCTCATTAAAGACATCTTTGAGATTACCTTCGTGATCTTCAAATCGGCCCAGCTTTATGGATTTAACCACTTCGCCCACGGCATTCAAAATCCTCACTCTCACGACTAATCCGTTTTCAATATCAATTTCAACGGGAGCTCCCTTATAAGCAGCATCTTTTATCGTTATCCAAGGCCTCTTATCTTCTCTACCAATGTATAATCTGCCCAAAGAGTCAAGAGATCTGCCAGTCAAAGTGACCCGATGCAATCCTCTAAAACGCTCCGACGAGATTCGGTCATTGAACACATCTACTAACTTACCGTCATACTTGCGGATCTGGTTCAATGCGATGGGCTCTTTCACCCGACCCTGTTGATCTAAAACCCTAACTCTTACGACCAAACTGTTTTCAATATCCACTTCCACTTCCGCGTTAGCATTGTCAGCACTGGTTATCCACGGTTCATCCCTCCCTAAAAATAATCTTCCTTTTGAATCCAAACTTTTCCCTCTCACTGTTCCGTTCTGTATTTGCGCCGATAATGCCTGTTGCAAAATGGCATAAATCTTTTCTATTCGAGCGTTATGCAAAGGATTGTCCAATTTCATTTCGGCAGGACCATCAAGCACGCGAAAATCAACCAAAATAAAGCCACTGGCGTTGATGTATTCGTTCTTGATCAAATCATCAAATAGAACTTTAGTATCAAGACCAAGTTCAGAAAATGCTGATTTCGCGACAGCACCCAATAATTCTTTTGGAAAACGGTTTTGATAAGCCGCTTGTCTTGCTCCATCTCTGTAAACACTGTACAACGCTGTGTTTAAAATTTTATTTTTGTACTCTTCTGTGATGAGGCCCTGTTGGAATAACAATTTTGCCATGGCTTTGGCCGGGACGCCTAAATCTTGCGCGCAGGAGATGAAACGTTGAGCGTCCAGCGTTAAACTTTCCTCAACCCCGGCTTCATGCCCAAACTCTTCGCCAATAATAGACTCTAGAGTGGCATCACCGGCACCGGGAAGTTTGGCGTTGAGCCGTTTGATGATCGCGTCCTTACCAGGCACAATATTGTCGCGGATCAATTCTTCATGGATGGCGATGATGTGATTGTCGGCGTTGTCGCCACCAAGGTGGTCACGGACAACACCGTCGGAATCTTGTCTTAAAATATGGCGGGCGGGTAAAAGCAGATAAGGGCTTCCGTCGTTAAGAGCGTCGGTATCGACTCGCGCTAAAACTTTTTCTGAGATAGCCGCCAGCGCCCCATCGGAAAGTGACGTATTCACCGGAACAAGAACCTTGATCCCATTGATGGTTTGCAAAGCAAATGTTTCCTGTTTTCCACCGGGCAAATCTAACGTGATGGGGCCTTTACCACCGCTGGCGGCAAGCTTCTGATCGACTTGCGTTCGCAGTGCGTTAAGGTTAATTTGCGAATCGGCTGTGTCACCCGTCGTCAAAACCACCCGGCCTTGGGCCAAGCCTGGCAAAGTTTTCAGCGCCGCAGGCACCGTTCCCGTCGCGCGGGTGTTGCGGGCAAGCAGTGTTGCGCCGATAAATTCTTCTTCCTCGGCTTGCGACAAAGCTTGACCGTCCGGACCATAGAGAATCAAATCTCCAGTCTCGGGATCAAACCTCATGACTCCAGGGACTTCATTGATACCAGCATTGATCAGCCTCATGATGCATTGATCCAAAAAGAGTTCGCTCTCGTCGGAAAGATGCCCATCGGCAGCACTGACTGACGACCGCCATTGATTCAAGCAAACGGCCAAAACCGCCAAGGCATTCGCTGCCGCGGCTTGATAAGCCGGATCAGTATTCCCTAGATCGATGAGACGTAAAAGCACATCGAGTTTATCTTGCAAGGGATAATCAAAATGATTCACAAACGCCTGGGCATGAGCGAGGCCATTGACCGGATCGTTAAAAAGTGGCTGTTCAATGTTGGTCCTGGTCTCGAGACGAAACTCTGTTCCCCTACCTAAAAGTTTTGCCTGCAAGGTTTCATAATAAAATCGATGCTGTTCATAATTCGTTGATGCTCCGATCGCGATCAGCCCTTCCCTCAACAACACCCTGGCCAAATCGGTAAAATTATCCGACAACCCAATGACACCGCCATTGGTTGATCGGAAAAAGGCCAACAGATAATCATCGCTGTCACGGATGAGGGCGTTAAAATCTTGGATGCGTCCAGCAGCGTGCAGTTCCCGGAGTTTGACCACGACCCGCATCACCAACGCTCTTTCCTCATCGGTCATTTTCGGATCTTGGGCCGCAGTTTCCAATTGACCAATCGCCGCGGTGACTTGACCGGCCTTCTCCGATGACATTGCCTGGGTCGTAATATTGCTGATTTCATTAAAAGCTGTCCCTAAGCCGAGGGCCCCTTCATTCACAAATTCATTCCTACTCGAACCATTTGCCGTGAATTTGATAAAATAAAGCCTTCGCTGCGTAAAACCAACATCGAAGACAACGTCCCCGGGCGCGACGTCGGTAAAACCATCGGATTTTCCCGCTGAACGCAAAATCTCACTAACCACATTTCTGCCTATGACATTTTGGGCGCTTCGCAAAATAGGCCAAAGTGTTGTGAATTGGGGACCAAAAATATTTTCCAGATTACGCTGGTCTTCTTGGCCTAAAAAGTCAGTTAACTCCACGTGGGTTGGGCTTATTGTTTGGACATATCCATTTTCCACCAGTTTTTGAAAAACTTCGTTGACATCAAGCCCGGCTTCTTCAATTTGATTTTTCGAAATAATTCCCTTTCTCAACACCCGAATGTTCCAAATGAGCGCGAGACCATCCGCATTAAGGACACTCGGAAGCCCTTGAGCAAAACGCCTCAGGATCCTTCCCTCGAAATCATGGTCATGTCGTTCCGTAAGCAGAACAGGATCATTCGGATGAGACGCTTGTAAAATAGTCAAAATGGCCGGGAATTGGGGACCAAAAACATTTGCCATATTAGCTGCTTGATCGACTAAATTAACTGTCAATAGCACCTCGGTTGGACTGACTTGCCTTGCCCAACCGTTCTCAATCATCTTTTGAAAAATATCGTCGGGATTTAGACCTTCTTCAGCAAACTGTCTTTTCTCAACAATCCCCGGGGGCGGACCAGGATCATAAGAAGGCAAATTCCAAATGACCCTATCAAACCGTTTTCCCCCAATGACCAGCGTTCCGTCTTCTCGAATGATATTATTTCCTAACACCGCGTGGACTTGAAATCCCCCAAGTGCCGCGGTGACCGCGAGATTGGCCATTTCCAAGGGATTAATACCGATAACATTGATCGGCTTATTTGTTTTTCGCGAGGCAATCCAAACATCCAAACCTGTTCCCGGACCAACCATCAGAACGTCGTGATTCGCCGCAATGCCCATTTGATTAAAAATCGCGGTCTGATACCTGCTATCGCTGACAAAGTTAACTTGTTCTCCCGGCGAATAAATGGTAGGGAACACCGGAAGAATGATCTGATGTTTGTTTGGATCAAGCGTTTTGGAAACCTGATTAACAAGGTCCGGAGAATCAAGATCGATTTCCTTAATAGCGACCTGACCCGTTGTCTTATCAATCTCAGCATAAACATATTCTTTCTTCCGTATATAGTTTCCAGAGACAGGATCATATTTGGCATCAAGCCCCTGAATTGTTACACCTAAAGACCCAAAGCGACTTGCTATATAACTGTCAATTCGTTGTTGGTCCGCGTGCCGCTCATTGGCAAAATTGGTCCATTTGGCAACGGCCGCGGGATCGCCCAAATCAGGAACTTTAAAATTATAATAACTCAGATTCAAATACCGGGGATTGACTCCGGGTTTAGGAGCAATCTCATTTAAAAATTCATCCCTAGAAGACACACGGGGGAGCGCGGCAATGAGATCGCCTTTGGCATTGTAGAGAAGATCAAATTGTGTTGTGTTGGCAAGTTCATATTGTAAAAATGCCAAACCTTGTGGAACCTGATCGGCATCGACAACCTGCCGTGCCGGAAGACGAATACTCACAACTCTGGTCCCATCTGCTCTGATTGCATCTGCTTCAATAACCACATCCGGATGGGCTAAAATATTGTTAAGCCCCAACGCCGTGTTAAGACTCCTAGAAGAAAAGGCCGATGACAATGGTAAGTGGTTTCCAACTGCTTCACGCACGCGCTGGATGACCGCGATTGTTCGAGCGTCTTGTGTTAGGGTCAGCAGCGAAGGAAGTGTCCTTGTATAGGCCTGTTCCCATAAATTATTCAACTGGATTCGTGCGTCGCGTTCCGCGTCAGCAACGCTCCGTCCTTCTAATTGGGCCTGGCGGCGCGCCCGTTGCAGAAATCCACTTTCAATCGCCTGAATGGCAAGTCCCGGCTCATCCCAATAAACGTTCGCGAGCTCTGCTGTCCCATCACGCACAACGGTTGTGTGGACAAGCAGACCACGCGCTAAAATAAGGGCTGGGTCGCTGACCTTTTGAACACCATCGCTCCACGTAAGGCGAATATCCCCATTTCCCATTTGAACATAGTCATTGCGGGCAATGTCAGTGAAAACAACAAAAGCTGATCCCGTGGATGATTCGATGGAAGAATTAAGTGTCATCAATCTGACAATTTGGGACCATATCGTATTTGATTCCGCGCGGCTTATAGGTATTTCTCTATTTGAGTTTGGTTCGACCGCATAAAATAAAGGCCCGGTATTCGCCTTAATTTTAAGTTTTCTGCTATTTTCAAGCCAGGCGCCGGCCATCACTTGAACGTTCTGAGGACCACTTAAAGTCGCAACTGCAACAGCGGATGACTCTGAAAAAACTTCTGCAAGACCACCTTCATTTAATTCATAGTTTGAACGCATAAATTGGGATGTCGTTTTAACATCGCTTGAAGAAGTTGTGGTATCGCGCGCTACATTCAAAGCAAACTGCACGCGTCTGCCATCTCTTAGAAAAACTTCCACTTGAAACACTTTGGTTTCCAGTCCATCGTCAACGCCCCAAAGATTAAGCTGAACAATTTCCTGAACGTTACTAATCACAGAACTTGATCCCGAATTTCTGATGACTTGATTGACATGCGCGCGTAAAATTTCGTAGGAAGTATCCAAACCACTCAAATAACTCATGGCGGCTTGATTTAATTGATTGCCGCTTAACATTCCAACAGAATCCATTGCATCTTTTAATTCTAATAAATACCGAAAGTCTGTGGCAGATGCACGTGAAGACAAACCTAATACCTGCTCACGACTGTGAGAAATCAAATAGGCATAAACTTCTGCATCCCCCACTCTTTCGTTAGTGACGCTCTGGATGATTCCCGTAGCGGCATCCATCACTTCATTAAAATGCGAGCTGCTCACTCTGTTTAATAAATTAAAGAGTCCCTGACTGGGCTTAGAGAAAACAGACGGCCTCACAACTCCATGAACATCTGCCACATAAAGCCTTTGTTTCGCTGTCCCATCAAAAAGATTAACTAAGAAGGGATGCGTTCCAACCACTTCAGCAGTATGGTTAGGTCTGGATTTCGCCTGAAGCACCGCTAAAACCCCTTGCGCATTTGCGCCCCACAAAATCACATTGTTCGCGTTCGCGAAAAGATAATCGAGTATGGAATCAGGAATCGTCCCTTCAAGATCGATGAGCTTACCTGCCGCGTCGTACTTCGGAACAATCGATCCTTTTATCACTTGAAGAGGATTTGAAGAATCGGTGTAGTGAATAAAATTGACCCGGCCATTCGCGTCGCGCGTCACTTCTAAAGGACCGGAAATGTTGAGAATATGATTGGCCTCGGCCTTGACCTCATCGGCCATGGCCAAAAGCCGGTCGCGTTCTTGGACGGTAAGATTTCCTGCCGTATAAGCGTTACGGATTTCTTGTTTTTTGGTTTCAGTATTGTCAATGAGGCCGGAGAGGTAGACGATATACTGGATTGGAGTTTGCCCCATCCTTTGATACAAAAGGTCTTTGGTGGCCAGTGAAAGCGCGTGGTCAGCGCCGGGTTCCAAATCGATTTCCCGGGCCACAGTCTGGATCGGCCGGTAACCAAATATGGCTTGGTCCAACTCATGTTTAAATACTTCAGCAAGGATAACCGGCTGATTCAGACGAATGAGACGCTCCAAATAAGCTTTGGTGATATAAATATGAACGAACCCATCTTTTTCTCCCTGCCAAAATATTCCTGTCCCACGGCCTTGTGATTGATCACTAATGACGGAAAAGGCCTCCCGACCTTCGAGATCAACCACTTCAATTTTGAACTGCTGAATGATCTTACTCCCAATCTTATAATTCCCTTGCCGCAGCACCTGCGTCTGAAAATCTCTTTCTCGATTAAATCTTTCAAGCGCTTCACCGGACAAACCAACCGGAGGCTGCATGGCTTCGATGATACTTGCCGTTTTCTCCAAGACTGTTGTGCCATCGGCAAATTTATTGTCATTCCCTAAAGTCTTTACTCTATTATTGTTTCTCGCTAAATTCACATCGCTATTCCTCGCGCCTTTGTCTGCCGACTCAATCGTAGTTCCTGGAGACTTCATGTTCTGACTAATGATACTATTTCGTGAATTTAATACCTGTATGACAAAATCCGAAAGACGATCCTTTTGTGCTGATGAAATTTCTCCACTTAAGACAACACTAATAATCTTATCCAGGTTAGTACTATCAATACTCATAGCAATAATCAAACAAAATAAACGCATCTCAATCGGACCATACCTAGGGATTTCCCAAGTTTTAAAATACTCAGCAAGCTGATCCTTGTTCGAAGATTTCAATATGGAAACAAAAGCATTGGCTTGTCTCAATGCCAACGAAGCAAGGAATTGCTCATTTTCCAGCAATACGATTGCTTCCTCAAAAATAGCAATGGTATGTTGGACAAGGCGTAAATAGGTCTGTTTATCGATCAATCCATTCGCGTGTAACTTGTAGTTTTCAGTGTGTTTATTTGCTGTGCCTTCAATCAAATCAATCAAATTTTCTGGAGATAATAATCGCATACGATACTTAGTGGCCAACGAAAGCATCTCCTCATGGTCGCCATTTTCCAAATCAATCTCTCTTAAGACCGCCTCTGGATGCGACTTGCCCAACACCCCTTCATCCAGCTCATGCTTGATTTCTTCAGCGAGAGTGATCATATCATCGCTATTTAAAGCATCTCCCATCCGTGCTTTTGTCACATAAACGCGCAAGACAATTGAATTGTTATCGTCAAGTTCCAGACGTCTAACAGCCACAGGTCCAGGCCATTTAGAGCCTTCGGCCATCCTATGGGTCTTCTGATCACCCAAATCCACCTGAATCAATTCCACCCGGTAAGGATCCGCAATCGTTGCGCCCTTCATTGTCGTAATGGGTTTTCCTCGCGCGGCATCGAGGATGACCTGTCTCTCTTCTCCCATTAGAACTGTGCTGCCACCGATGTAATCAGCAACGGCATCTTGCAAATGATCAAAACCCTCTCGAGGAATTTGGGCAAGAGAAGTCGTTCCTCCGGGCCTGCTCCTCGCAGCATCAATCGCGGTAAAAATCGACCTCCTATCATTTTTTGTAACAGTTGACCCAATCATTTTAGCCGCAAAGGCTGGATCTTCTTCTAATCTAAATGATCTGAACAAATTGAAACTTTCAACAAAGGACCTGCCGTTCCACTGTCCAGCCAGCAGGTCTTTAACCATCACCAACTGTTCATAGGAATATTCACCAAGACTCAACAAATTGTCAAAAATCGTTTTAGTTTCATTCAACAATTTCCGATTTGCCGAATTCTTGATCGCGTCATTCAATGCCATGACCATAAACAAGACATCCGCTTTTATTTCCTGGTCCATTGAATTCAAAATGGCATCTTCATTCAGCAGCGGAGTAACGGCCAAAAGAATCTTCTCGAGATCGAACCGGATCTGCCGGGCTTCGGTTCCCAAAGATCCTCTTTTCAGCAGATCAGCGAGCTTGAGCGCTTTGGTCATGGTGCTCTGAATCAAAAATGGCGCGATCTGCAGATTTCGGACGGCACTTTCGGCCAGCCCTTCTGTCTGTTCCGCCAAATCATTGCTGTATTCGAGCGCGGTTTGCTGAATCCCCTGAACAACAGCTTGTTTAAAAGCGTTCGGCACATCCAAATAAGTCCCGGTCTGGATATCCAAATTGAGTATGATATCCGCCAAAGCAACTCCCGTCGGTAAAACCAACGTGCCGGTTAAAATCGGATTTCCTGCCGTGCTAAGAATACGGATCTGCGCGCCGCCATTTTGGACAAATTCCATGCGCCCACCCTGGGCGGCCAATTGCGTATAAACAGCTTGAAATGTAGCTGGGTTGTCCACTTGCACGGTAATACGCTGTCCGCCCTGAACGTAAATGTTCAATTCCGCTGGACGTCCTGGATCACGCATTTCCAGTTTCGCTTGTCCGGTCAACTGCGACGGTGGTCTTACAACCTCTGTTGGATCCCAGCCAAACGGCACTGGGATCAGCGCCTGCAGTTGGGTGTAGGCGGCAAATTTTTCCGCTGGTGGTACATTGGTTTCCCCGCTCTGTTCTGCCGCGATATCCAACCCATAAATCCTAATGGCATTGGCCAAGGCCGTTCGCTGACTGGGATTCAAAGTGCTGATACCGCTCAACGCAAAATAAATCAGATCCAGTGTCGGTGTTGGCACCGTCACTTTTAACGTATCGGTCAAGAAATCCTCAATGACCTCTCTGGTCACTGGCGCCGTTTGCCCCTGCCCAAAATCCAATCCCTGAAATATGCTGTTGGTCACTGACCCGGCTGTTAAAATCTGCCCCATGGCTTGGGTGAGAAGCAGGTTTTCCACGATGGACTGGTTCAAATCGACCAAACTGAATTGTCCGCCTGACACGGCCGTCATAAACGCATCAGCCAAAAACGTGCTCTGCGCGAAACGACTGGCCAATTCATCAGAAATATCGAAACGATCCACTAAATATTGTTGGAATTGCAGCGTGTTGATTTGTCCGGTTGGGCCAATAACCGTGTAACCGCTTCTCGAAATGTCTCCCAAATTGGCGGAACCAATAATCACATTAGAAAAATTCTGATACTGATAACCAGCATTGTATTCCACCCCCGAACTTAAAATTTCTGCCAGTTGTTCAGAAATGAAATCTGGCAACCCAATCGATGTTGCCAGCTTCGAAGCATAGTCTTCCACAACCCACTCATCGACCCCGGAGGCAACAATACGGAAAAATTCTCGAAACTCCGCTGGAGCATTTTTTAGAACATTCTCACCAATCCATTCCAGACCCAGTGATCCACCGGCGAAGGTGTTATAAACATTCCTGATCCGATCAGCGAACAGCGCGTAATTTCTATAATTCCCGGCGAGACCGGCAAGGCCGCCATTGATAACGGGCTCAAGACCAAATTTGGTAAGAAAAGAAAATGGCGCGCCAAAAGCCGTCGTAAACATGATCGACTGCAAATCACCCTGCGCCGAACCCAGCATATTTTGTTGTATCGATGTTAAAAAGCTGCCTGGTCTTACCTGACTCAATTGACTGGGATTAAGCCGGCTGTATAACTGCAAGAGTTCCTCGCCTTGATAAGATTGACCGAGATAGCTATAGGTCGGGTGATAAATTCCCGCCCGCTCAGCAAAATTGAACAAGGGATTAACAATAAAATTGCTCAATCCATAAAGCTTTGGTGAAATCAAAAGACCTTGAGCTGTCGCGGCACCGGCCATCGAAAGCGCCTCGCCAACCGTAACGATCGAATTGAATTGCTGCGCTAATTGGGCGCCCGGACCAAACAATCTCGTGCCTAACCCAGTACCTGCCAATGCTCCGGCCCCACCGATAGCGCCTATGGCAAGTAAAGCAACAGCGCCTAGCGCCTGACTAAAATTGCGGTCCTCATAATTGAGTAAATAATCCGTTCCTAAATACGCGCCTCCTAACAATGAGGCGGCAGGAAGAGCAAACTTGCCCGCTGTGGTCGCCCATGCCGGTATCGTCATGAGTGATAATAGTTCCGCGTCGCCAAAATATCCGCCGGGAACAAGATTAGCAAGACTCGCCAGGGCACCTGTCCCCAGAGAACCCAACGCTCCAAACGCTCCAATTCCGTAAAGAATTCTTTCATAAGGATTATCTGTTTGAAACGCGCCATAGCCAAGAAGGCCTCCGGCAAGGAGTTTAGCCGGGGTCATCAGTCCCGCCGGCAAAGATTTGAGTCCCAGTGGAAGAAGCGCTAAATCCATTGCGAATTTTGTGTAGTTACCGTCATCAAATTGATTCAGCGCGTCATAAACCAAATAAGCCCGGCCAGCGTTCATGAGCCCATTACCAATACTTGAAACTGCTGCCGAAGCGCCGCCGGATAAACTAACACCACCCAAATAGCCAAGACCGGCAAGGGCGGCAGCCACACCAACCGTCGCTCCCACCGGGCCAGCCTTAAAGTCACTGCCAAGACCAATAACGCCACTCTGTACCAAACCACCACCCAATGTGGTCAAGAAGGAGTCTCCGTCGGTAAAAAGATTAACACCCGCTCCCAAAAGATTCGAAGCGCCGCCGATGGCAATCTGTCCGGAGTTGTAAAACGCGATCAAAGCGTCGATCCCAACCCCCATCCCTCCATTCTGAACACCGGTCCTGATACCATTCTGGGCCAAACTCACTCTCCAACTTTCGGTCTGGCTCATCGGCCGTCCGTCGACAAATGTACGAGCGTCATAACCAAAGCCGCGACCATTTAAAAGTACTCTGTCCGAGTCGGTGCCACCAGGTTTGATGTAATAGATCAGCCCCCCACCGGTTTGAATAACCCTGCTGCCATCCGGTTTCGTCTCAATTTGAGTGGCAACAAAATTCCGATCAACGATCATCGTTGATGTTCCCCCCCACTGCGACGGCATAGTAACGCGCTGATCAATGAGGACGCCATTGGCGTCTCGGGTGTTAGAGAATTGGGCCCCATGGGCAGTTGTTCCCGAGGTAATGTTTCCAATGAACTCGAAATCAAAAGGAATGACACCGCCGGTTTGTCTCCATATCGCGGAATATTGTCTAGACACATTGCCTGATGCCGCCCGGATAAAAAGGTTTTGTCCATAAGGATTTGCTTCATCAGCCAAAATCGCGTCTCCGTAGAAAAAATATTGTTCATCCGGATTGATTGTTCCTAACCCCAGCTTCGCTAAAACCGCGGGACCATAGACCCTCGTCAACTCCCGACCGGTAAATACGTAAGCATTTTCTTTAAGGACCTGCCGATTGATAGGGTCCCACTCACCCACAAGCCTCCCCCTAATCACCCGTCCTTGCAACAAAACATCAGTGGGATTAGAAGTGTATTGATTTGTTAACATATTCACCTCACCGCCGCTGACAAACGCGATCATGAGGGGCCCGGAAGGACCATGCCTGATCAACATGGTTTTCTGCCCCTGCGCGTTATAACTGATCGCGGTCACGGTATTCTTCGCCAGGTCCCATTCGGTGTCCACAAAACCGCCTTCATCCAGGGGATCACGGCTTGCTATTTTCTGTCCTCTCGAATTCCAAACTTCAAAGGAATAAAGATTTTCCGGGGTCACGTCGGTCAACGAACTGCCGTGGAAAATCATATTGCGGACCTCACCAGTCTTGACATTGCGCGTCATTCGCTCAATGGTTCCGTTACCGCGCACAACAGCGCTTTCCGTGACCAGCCCTTCCCGTGTGGTATGCTGAAAAGAATACTCCATGCTTTCTTCAAATGTTTCACCACGGAAATTGTGGGTGACAATTTCTCCCGTCTGCAGATTGATTTTATTGATGACAAATAGCCCGCCAGGAAGGGCTTCAAAATTCTCAACCTCCTGACCCCATATCGTGATTGTGTAAGAAATACGATTCGCGTTTGAAATCTGCTCAAGGGACGATGCTTGATAAACCGCGCGGTAGACGTGACCGATGTCGTCCTGAGAGGTTCTCACATAAGTCCCGGCAACATCACCTGGGGCGACACTTTCCACCACGTTGCCCTCGTAGTCGGTGATTTTGTAAGAAATCAAATGATGGATGTCAAGCTGATTTAAAGACACGGTCAAATCAGCCGCGTAAACATTGACGCGGTACAAGCCCCCGCGGTCCCAGTCGACCAGAGAGATTTCGATGTGGCTGTCATCCCGACGGAAATACGCCTTACCATCGACTAGAAACGTGCCGCCAATGGATAGAAAAGAATTTCCGTCCGCGTCAACGGTCAATTTAGAACCAGGGCTTAAAAAATGATCTTGCGCGATTTCCTGATTGCTGCCGGACACGTTCCAGTACTGTGTCGTCCATTGATTTTCACCGACCTCCGTGCGGCTGACGATAAACCGGACGTTTTGAAATCCCGGAAAAGTGATGCCGCCACCATCGGTCTCGAGCACTTTGATCGACGTCCATTCGCCATCATCTCGATAAGTGATGATCTTGAAAGGCGTCAAATGATTCGTGAACAAATTGATTTCACCCACCTCTCTTGATCTCAATTGACCGTTGGCATAAACGTCTTTGACGCCGGTAAGGATATTGAGAAAATCACCATGACGGTCCGCGCCGTTCGCGGTGAACACAATGAGATTCCATTTTTCCGACCGGCCCAAAATCACGTCCAACGGCCCGGAAGTTCTGGTCAAGATCATAATGGGTTCTCCCGGATGGTCCGTCTTGTAAAAAACAATTTTATCTTCCGTCTCCTCGACATAAAATTCAAATCCGCCAAAACGAATATTGGCGATAATACGGCTGAGTGAACCCAATCCATACCGGGCGAAATCAAAATTGCCGAGGGTCCCGAAGGCCTGCTCAATGCGATTGATCATGGCCTGTCGTGTTGCAGGATTAAAACTCGTGATCAAAATGGGTTTTTGATCAGACTGGTCTTCTTCCATAAGACCACGGCTAATGCCTTCATAAACGAGCATGGTACGACCCTGGCCATCACGGATGACCAATGTCCCTTGCGATTCATCGTCGGAAGTCGATGTCCAAACGCGGCTGCCAGTCAAATCCCCATTCTCATACTGGCTGACTTCAATCGAGACGCCGGAAAGAGTCTCGTGCGTCGTTACCCGCGAAAGGATCGTGTCCCCATCAAAACCGGTGATGATGGTTGTTCTTCCATCGGGGACGATGATGACCGTCTGATCTGAAACTCTCCTCAACCCTTCGAAAACTGTTGTGGAGATTACGGTTTCCTTATAACCGTATTTGATCGTTTCGATCGTTCTTGATAAGACTGTCTCCCCGTCGAAAGCTGTGGTGATTGTCACTTTCTGACCAGGCGAGGTGATCACTGTTAGATCCGAAACTTTTTTCCCACCGACATACGTCGTCGTTGATTTTCTGGTTTCCTGGTCCGTTTCCATGTCCGTGATAACAAGTCTTTGTTGACCGGTCTCTTTGTCAAAAACTGTTGTAATCGTTGTTCGCCCTTCAGGTGTGATGATCACCGTTAAATCCGAAACTCTTTTCCCGTCTTCAAAATTCGTCCTCGATGTCCTGGTTTCCTGACCGGTCTCAATGACCGTTATGACTAATGTGGGTTTGCCCGTCTGCGCATCAAACGTCGTGGTGATCGTTGTTTTCTCATCCGATGAGGTGATCACCGTGACATCCGAAAGCATTCTTGTGCCCTCAAAAACCATCTTGGACACCGTCACAATCGGCGTAGACAGCCATTCATACGGTAAAGATGGATCAAAATATTCTTCCTTGGTGTATTCAACTTCCCGATGCCCATCAACCGCCCATTCTTTGATCGTGATCTTATCGCCATTCTCATTGAATGTTGTTTTCTCGGAATAACCGTTCACCAAAATCAGTTCACCATTGGCACTCGAAGAATAATAACGGTTGAAAACAATGCTGCCATCGGGTGTTATGGACGGGGTATTTTCAATGTAATAACTCCTTGTCCCGTCGCTCCATCGATATCCGACAATCTCTCCCAGATCATCAGTCGCGTTTTCCCGAACAGCAATAAAACCCTGCTGTTCCAAAATATGCCGCATGCCGGTGCGGTCATCAGAACGGATGTTAAACGCCTTGGTTAAAATCGGCGCCAACAAATCTTCTAATTTGGGCACAAGAACTCCGCGCACAGCACCGATCGATTGCGCTGAAAGTTTCGTCAGATATAACTTGAGATATTTATTTTCGACATGGGCCGCCAATTCATTCATCACTTCGGTGGTCAATGAGTCAAAAGCGGCGTTACCAAATCTTCTGGTGACGGCCTGGATGATTTGTTCCGGTGTTCCGTTGGAAAGATACAGTCCACCAGCGGTGAGAGAAGCACTGATCCCCGCGTTGATCCCCAGCCTTAAAAAGAAATTCTGCTCCGTCTTGATAAAAATGTCCGCGACCGCGTTGGATAAAATTTCAATTGACTGGACCAACGACAAATGCGCTGACTGGGCAAAGCTTGACCAACCAAAACTCAAGGTATCAGTATTCGCCGATGCCGCGGAAAGATATTCTCCCCCTTGTTTGACCTGTGGGAAAAGCTTTGACCAAATGCTGGTGCGGGTCCTGATGGTATAACGGCCAATCTGTCCAGGCTTATCACCAAACTGTTCTAAAACACTGGCCCGGTCCGCCACATCAAAGGTATCGACAACCTTGCCGGTCTTGGTGTCAAATACTTCGATCATCTCTTTGCCGGAGAACAACGCTTCGAGTCCGGCGCTGATCGAATCAATGGTGGCCGCGGCCAAAATGGAAAAACCAATGTCCAGGGCAAATGCTTTGAGGGCAACACCAATCCCCTGGGTGATGCTGGTTTTGACAAAGTTATATGTCCTTTGAACGCTTTGCGATAATTTGTATCCCGCGGCCGCGGCTTTCAATGCCGCTTTGACTGAAAAATCTTGGAAAGGTTTGGTGATCGTCGAGAAAGCGCTGTGCGTCCCTTCAAAGGGATTGGTGATCCCTTTGTAAAAACCTTTGATTTGCTCCTGCAGTGATGAAACAAAATAGCCAACGCCAAAAGTAATGGCCCCCGCGGCAAAAGTCACAGCGCCCAGCGCGAGTTGTCCGATGCCAAGCAAGGTTCCCCCAATACCACCTGACGCAATCGATCCCAAACCCAATGACCAGAATCCAGCGCCCGTGGTCATCAAATGGGCGCCTGCTCCCATAACCGCTCCGCCAATACCGCTAGTCGATGCCGCTGTACTTGTCGCTGAAGCGGCAATGCCGCTCGTGCTGCCAGCCGTGAACGCCGAACTAAACGCGCCACTGATCGCGGTCCATGCGGCACTGATCGCGTTGCCAATGGTGCTTACAAGTGAGCTAAGACCCATCGCGCTAAAAACCCCAGGAGCGGCAATACCGATCGTCACCAACATCACCGCGACAATAAGAATTGCTTTCCAATGATCAGCAATCCAGTTTCCAATGGCTTTAAAAATTTTACCCAGCCACGAGAACAATCCCGCCCCACGCGTTTCTTTCATAACGTCATTGGTCAAAATTTTATCGGCGATCACCGTCTGGAGATGTAACGCCGATACCACTGAATGATCCAACAAAACCTTTCCTGTCCATATCTTTTTAAACTCAGCCAAAGATACCGTGCGTGTCTCTTGATGATCTTTAAACGTGATGGTCTGCGCCGTTCGATTGATCTCGGTTACGGTCACGAAATGGCCATTTTCCAAATAAAATATTTGCCCCCGTGGCTGGGTCTGTCCACCAGAATTGATAATCTGCTCAATCCAGTCCAAGGCCTGAGTCCAGTCTTGCTCATTGGCCACAAGATTGTATCCCGTGGTCTCTATCCCCTTAGCCCCAGCCACCAGATGCAGGGCAAACATGGACGTGATCAAGGCCATGCCTTTCTGACTGTCAGAACGGATGATACCTAAAAGAATATCGACCAAAATCAGTGCAGTCGCGATCTGTACCCGTCGAGGATCCTGCAAATCAACCGCGCTCAGACCCAGCATGACCAAAAGACTGTCATAAGCACTGCGGCCAAAATGGCTGTCGCTCGTGTTTAAGAATTCTTGAAGATGGGCCACATCTTGATCGGTCAGCAGGATGGTTTTCATTTGCTGGGCGGTGAGGAAGGCGTGCAAACCTTGAAATGTTTTGTTGTCGAGCGAAGATGTTAATCCTTGCTGGCGATAATCGGCCAGCGCGGCCATGACATTGGTTATCACCGACGATCGGAAAGCATTCTGCCGACCCAATTCGTTGTTATTATACCTGGACGACGTGATCAAATCTTTGATCTCTTGGATCGATGTCCCTGCTTGATACTGCTGGGTAAAATAATCCAACTCAGAGAGACTCACGTCGCGGCCTTGAATCCGCGGAGATTGGGCAGTCCAGATGTCCCGACCCAATTGCTCCTGAAAGACCATTCGCAATTTGCGTTCAATGGCCGGTAGAAAACTGCGTTGATAAGCCGCGATAGTATCATTGTAGGAAACCGCGGAAAGATGCCTTCCGTTCATTTGCGTTGCGGCCTCAGCAAATTCTGCCAACGCCGCGTCTTGCGAACTGGTGATGGTGCTGCGAATATCTTCAACCGAACGATTAGGAATGGAAGACCATAACTGCTCCCCATGAACAATCGACCCCAATGGATGCGTGGGAACAAACGCCGGCTGGCTGCTAACGGTCCCTTGCTCAGCAAGGAAAAGCGATTCGGCGTTTTGCGGAGAAATATAATGACTTCCCGAGGGATCATAGCGTTCTCCTCCCACATTCACCCGTCGGACAACCCTTCCTTGGGCGTTCAAGATTTCAATCCCAGAGATCACCGGTGCCGTGGTGAAGAGATCATCACCGGAATACCCGACTTGATTCCCATCAAACTGAATGGTCAACATATTGTTTTCGCCGACCAAGACGTTATACGCGCGGGTGACCGCCGCGGTCAAGCCATGAAATGGGTAATACGTCCCCAGTGTTGTGACCTGCAAACGATCGCGATCATCCATGGCGGTGACAATGTCAAAATCATTTTCAACCAACTGTCCCTGAATATTCACATCAAACAACCGTTTGGCCCGATCAGCATCGGTGGGAGGGGCATTGTCCAACGACCAGAACGGCAGGACATCCAAATCGTTATTGCTGTTTGACTGGACAATGGAAAAAATTCCTGCCCGATGAATTTCAAAGTTCGGATCCAACACAAACGCGGCATCCTGGGCGTTTTTGAGGAGTTTGAATTTATTTTGAATCACCCCTAGCGCGTTGATGTATCCTAACGTAATCAAGCTATTAAAAATATTTTGCGTATAGTTGCGATTCAGTATGGACTTTGATGCCAGCGAATTGTCGATGTCCGTAAATTCTTCCTCCGTAAGTTCGGGAAACCATCTTTTAAATGTGTTACTCAATGCGGTGTAAGAAGTAGATACGTATAGGTCATTGGCGATATATCCCGCGGCTTTAAGTCCGGCCACAACGGCAGAGGTTGGAGGATAAAGATCAAAATATCCGTTAGGGTTATGCAACGGTTCAAAATCCGCTTTTACGACAATACCGTCGCCTGGTAAAGGTGTTGAAACCAACCTGAGTTCCACATCCGTTCGGTTTGAATTGAGTTTGCTGGGATCAGCGTGGCCCAAGACCCTGAGGTTGGGTTCCATAAAATGGAGACGGACCTGATAATTTCCAGCGCCACCGAATTCAGCGAGATTCGCGTAAAAGGTCAGCTGATTTGAAGCATCCGCTTCCCGATAATCCTGATACATTCCATTATCAATGGTGTTGATGACTTCAAACTCCGTCGACCCGATATGACCGAGGCGCTCCGGCTGGCCATCCTTAACCCAGTTCCAGTTCCCATCGCCTTCATAGGCCGGTTCTGGAAGGTAAAATATTTTTGCTAGCCCCTCGGTCCGGGAACGCGCGATGGATTTGAGATGACTGATAAAAAGCGAAGGATTAAAAATCCCAACGGTGGTGATGGTGCTCGTCACCTGATCTCGGGTGGAGATCCCGTCCGCGATTTGCTTTTCAGTGGCTATTCCGTCCAAGACTTTATCAGGTCCCCAATATTCCGAATCAAGAAAACTTCCCCGCAGCGGCTGGACCTGGAATGTCGTCCCCGCGTTTTCATTGACCCATGCCGAATAATACCGCCAATCAACCGCCTGTTGGGCCACGGCAAAGACATCAGCCAAACCAAAATTCCACTGAGGGGTCCCTTGCGCCATGACCGCGGCTATTTGCTGATAAAGAAATCGTATGGCGGCATCGCCATCGGCATCACCGGCTTCTTGTTGAAGCCCAATCCCGCGACTCGTGAGGGTCTGCGCGAAGATGGCCTTTTGCCGCGCGCTCAACTGCTCAAAAGGAAGATACTTTTCGGAACGAAAACTTTTCGCCCATTCACCCTGCCAATCAACAGGCTCATCCAAATGCGTCTGCGAAATGAGATTGCGGCTGACCACGTCCCCTTCATTGTTGAAAAGATAATCGTAATAGGCTTTTCCCGACGACGATTCGACCCAGGCCGCCTCATAGGCCGGCACGTGGCTGACATAAGTCTCATTGCCATACGCGAAATTGATGGTCTCATTTTCTGGTCCGGCAAATCCATACGTTGTGACCGTCGGCGCTTCATCCCCGCTATCATTCTGGATGAGCTTTTTTCGATTGAGTTTACTGTCAACAACATAGCTGAACGTCGATTGTTTCGTTCGTCGCTGCGGTGGTGAAACATCCATCCCTGGCAGATTCAATTTCAATGATGAGTTGTAATGAACCGCTAAAGAATCTGGATAGGGCGTCGTTCTAAAATTGATGTTCTGACCGGTTTCCAAAGCAGCGTTCTTTCCATCGGCATAGGTCATGTTAAAGATCGCCTCATTGCCGTGTCCGGTCTCATCAATGAATTTATTGTTGGCAACCTGATCAAAATTATAAAACGCGACCAAGGACGGATCCAGGCCCGGATCATAACCAGTTGTTCGACGGGCGCGAATGTCAGAAGCACTTTGCGAACGGTTAAAAAAAGCCGCATTGTCGATCAAACCATTGGCATTGTAAAGCCAGTCCTGCCCACCAATCAGATAAGGATTGTCCCCCAAATAACGGAGCGGTTTAAAAAAGACCTTTGTTTTGACCACATTGCCATCGACGAATAACGAAGCAATGTTGAAATGGGGATTTTGATTGATCAGAGAATCTTTTAACAACGCCCGCCAGTAAGAATTGGTTGTCGGATATTCTGATCCCTTCTTATTGGGAATCCCCTGACGGAAAAATTCGGCATAAAGGCCACTGTCTGCACCAATTTGATCGAGGAGGGCATTGAAATTCGTCACATTGTCACCGTAATCAGCGGCGATCTTGGAATACGCCTGATCAATGCCGACCGACATCGTGATGTGATACCAAACATTGTTTGCGATAACAAAATTTGATTTGATATCAGTTCTCACCGGTGGTTTTCCATCACCATTGTCGTGCCAAATGGCCGCTTCCAACTTACCAGACGCCTGATTGATGAAAACCCCATCGTGATAAGCGTCCCGGTTCACTTTACCGGTATTGTCATAACCACGGCGGGAGACGAGAAACCCGTCTTGCTCAGCGGCGTCCATGTTTTGCGCTCCGGTCCGCATAAAATCGAAATCAAAAGCAAATCCTCCGTACATCAGATACATCATTTCTGGCGTCTTGATGGGGACCGCGACCGAATCCACCTGACCATCCAGCTTAAGCGCGTTACTCGGAAGATTGCTGACTTGACCACCGATGACATTAAGATCGACGACTTTACTGTCCTCATCATCGATCTTAACGATTTTTCCGTCCTTATCGGTGAGCGCGTAGACAAATCGATCATTCTTTGTTGAACCCGTGTCCGGCGTATACGTCACCGACCCATCAAGATTGATTTTGAGCGATCCATGATGCGGATCCTCAATGATATGAAGAAATGGTCCTTTGCTGTCCGCGTCGCGTTCGGTCACATTGTTGACCTGGCTGATCAAAAATCCATCCTTATAGCGCCGGACAATCGTGTCGCCATTCGATAATGTTTCCGTGGACTGAATGATCTCACCGGTCTTTTGATCGACTTCATCATAGGTGAACGTCGAACGCTTGCCGTCTTTGTGAATGACACTCACTGGCGCGGATAGAAGACCGTTGAGTGTGTATCCGGCCGCTGACACCGCTTCGTTTTCGGTCAGCACCGAGCTATACGTTTCTTCTGTCCCCGAAGCTCCAAATGTCCACGGGGCTTTGACGACCTTATACTTTGTCAGAGTTCCCGACCCCACAATCCGGATACGACGCACATCCGGGTCCGGCGCAAAAGTCACGATCTGTTCTTCGGAACCAGCGATCGCGGAAGAATAAATTTCCCGTCCCGGAATCGGGTTGCCTACATAATCCAGCATAACGATCTTCAATAATCCGCTTCCCTTGGCCATCACGGAATAACGAGCTAAGCTTCGGCTCTGCGTTTCAGTCAATTCATCATTATGTCCGGAGGAATAGGCGTTGCCGCTGGTCAACAATTCAATCGGCACCGTCGGAACACTGTCCGCATCATAAAGAACAATGTCATCCGACATCGTGACACTGCGGATATGATGAAGAGCGTCCCAGACATAGGTGAAATTCATGACCCTGCCCGTCGGATCAATCTCATGCAGGAGATCCCCTTCCTTATTAAAGATCTGGGTCGTGATTTTTCCCTGCCAATCCATCGAAGTCACAATCACGTTATCGCCATCCGCGTCCTTCAGTGAATTCATGATGGTTTTATGCCCATCTTTATCAATGGTCGCCACAAGATCTCCTTGCTGATTAAAAAATTGCGCGGTAAAAGTCTCGGCAACACGTGGACTGCCATCAGCAATCCCTTCGATGGTGATTGGGAGTTCTGACGACAACGTTTTAATCGTCTTTTTGTAAACGACCATGACCCGCCCTCGGCTGTCTTTTTCATATTTCAATTCTTCGACTTGTCCAAGGTCTGGATTTTCCTGACGGACGGTATCTCCCAGGGGCGAAAATTCCATCAGCGTCACAAGATCAACAACCCGGCCGTCTCTTTTTGACGCGCGGCTTTTTTCCGAAACGAGATTCCCTTGTCCATCAATGACAAAATCGTAATAACTGGTCTCATCGTTGACAACATCGTTCACGATTTTCTGGGTGAGAACCACCGATCCTCTGAGGTTATACTTTGTCACATTCTTAATCACGTCACCACCTGGCTGCGATGGATTTACGGTCTCAATCGCCTCGATCAAACGCCCGAGACCATCGAATTTTCTTTGATAACTTGCGGTCGTGTCATGTTCCGTGCCGGCCTTATCGACAAAAACACTTTGCATTTCGCCCATGGAGTTGAATTGTTTCACCATCTGCACGCTGGCATCCCCGCTCTCAAACCGCGATTCTCCCCGCATATCGCCGGCCCGTATCCCCGCGCCCAATTCTAGGGCCATAGGATGTCCGCGCGCGGAATCATCAATGACAAAGAGTCCATCATCGACGTAAGAGTTGTCAAAAGAATAATAGGCTTCCAGCCCACTTTGGCTGATGTCTTCGATCCCATTTTGCCAAAGATCAAAAACCTCCTCATTCGTCAAGGCCCGGCTCATGATGGCCAGATCATCAACCACCCCGGCGGCATTGTCGATCCATTGCGACCCGCCGACCATATAAGGCCGCGTGCCATGATCTTTCAGCTGACCGGGAATCACGACGGCTCCTTGCAGAACCCCGTCCATAAAAAATTTCATGGTCCGATCTGCTCCAACGACCATAACAAGGTTGACCCAGCGGTTAAGACCCACGATATTTTGATTCGTAAAGATCAGGGCGTTCTGGCGCTCTCCGGTTGTTTGATCAATATAGGATTGAATGGCTCCGGCCTTACCAGCAAAGTCATCTCCGACATTTTTGATAAAGATACCATCCAATCCTTCGGAAGAATTGATCTCCGGACGAGCAATGATAAATCCATCCTGATTCAAGGCATCTTGACTGGGCATCGCGGTCGCGTAAAACCAAACGCTGTAGGTAAAGCCGTGAACGTCATCCGTAAGATTCTCCAAGGCCCCTTGCGCGCCGATCTTACCGTAGTCATCGATCCCATCCAAATAAAGCCCCTGACGCAAATGAAGTTCGGTGGTTCGCGTGACATTCAAACGATCGTCGTAAACATGATGGAATTGCTGGACCTGTCCGTTGCGGTCTCGGGTCGCGGTCACGGTGCCGGTCACTGGATCAAGATAGGTCTCTTCCGAATAAGTGATATCATGTCCGGCCACGTCATAGTCCGCCGGAATTATCACTGTGCGGCGCATCGATGTGATTTGTTCCTTGTGATTACGGTGATAACTCATCTCGGTGCGAAGACCATTTCTATCCACCTGCGCTTTGATATCACCTTTGCGATAATTCAGTCCGTCGCTGACATAAAATTCTGTTTTTTCCACAAAGGATTTTTCAACGTCACTTTCCATTTCCTTGATTTTGGTGTCGCGTTGGTTCAGATTGCCCAAGGAATCAAAATCATAATCAAACTCACTCACCCGCTGGTCTGGATCAACCCGCTTGACGGGCAGACTGCTAACCAGGTCAAAATCTTCAACGGTCGTCAATTCAACATCAAAATCCCAAGTCAGATCTGAAATATTTTGAAGCGAGGGCATAGCGACCGTGACTTTTTCATAATTGTCCTCGCCCATTGCTTTCAAATAAGTGGTTGTTCGCTTGACGATCGTGTTACCCTTGGCATCATCGACATAAGTGATATTGGTCAAGAGTCCGTTGCGATCAATGAAACGGACCACTCGTCCTCGAGAGTCATATTGATAAAACTCTTCGTGATCCACATCAACCTTCCCATCAAGCGTTGTTATCGCTCCGGTATAATGGCGAGCCTCAGCGATCGTTTGGCCTTGATCATTCAACAGATACTCACTTTTGATGTTGAAACCCAATGGATCGTTCACCTCAATGAGTTGACCTGCTTCATTAAAACGACGCTCGCTCTGAATTCTATGAGAATTTCGCTCCATCACCCGTCGAGTCTGGCCTTGGGGGCCCTTCTCATAGGTGAAATAAACGATCTGACCATTTTGATCAATGATTTTGGCGATCTCGCCTTTCCAGACTGGATTCGGGGCATAGTCCGAAGTGAAATAATAAATTTGACGAAACGGTTTATCCGCGCGAGTATTTTGATCGCCCTGGCCGAACCGATTGATGTCAATTTCCTTAACTCCGATGATTTCGCCTAAATAATTCACCGCGTATTCATAGTCGGTAATGAATCCATTTTTATCTTTACGGCTCTTGGGGCGGCCCCTGAAATAACCTTCGATAGACGCGTCAGCCAAGGTATAATTCAGAACCTCTTCACTAAAGGAATATTCCTGCGGATCGTCAAAATCTCCATCGTGGTTGGCATCAAATTCCGAGGTTTCAAGCGTTCTGATGATTTCTGATCGCTCATTGCGTTCATTGACAAATCGCTGCACGACACCGTTGGGCTGATAAACCGCGATCAAATCTCCGTCGAGGCTACTGACTTGAACAGTCTCAATCGTATCAGCGGCCCCGATTCGGCTGAGAAAAACCGGATCATCAACGTCTTGGGCGCTTCCTAACATCCCGGCAAGACTGTCGGCCAAAGGGATGCCGGTTAACGAAATATGCTCCCTGTTCACATACTGAATGACCCGCTGTTCGGTATAATCAATATCGCCGTAATGACCGTCTTCCTTCTTAACATTGATGAATCCCATCGGACTTCCCGTCGGGCTCAACTGTAAAGCGAGCTCATCATCTTCCCCTGACGCGCTCGGGCGATAATATTCTGTTGTGGTCCACTGAGTGTCCTGGTCAATCCATTTATTTTTTTGAACAACCGAAAGATTCAGCCGGCCATCGCCATTGCTGTCTTCCTGAGGGTCCAGGACATAATTTTCATTGCGATCTTCGAGATAACGATAAACCGCGGTTGACCCATCGGCGAATTGGACTTCCGAAACCAGTTCCTGCCCGGGCTGACCTCGATACCAGGTCTTGACAACCGCGTTAGAACGTTCACGATCATAACTCACGGAATAATCCCGACTCCCATCGGACTTATAGCTAAAAACCGTAATACTTCCGTCAGCCGTGAAAGATCGATCAATCAGTTCCTTTGTGCTCTCGCCACGATAAATCAACAAACTTTTTTCCATGGCCTTGTCGTGACGTTCATGAACAGTCACGGCAAAATCCAGATCAGCTTTGCGATCATCACTCTCATCCTCATCAGCCTCATCCTCAGCCTCATCATCCCTGTCCGCATCAAGATCCGCGGCGGTAACAGCAAAAAAATCCAACAGGTTAGAAAAACTGTTTCCGAAATAATCTTGCAAAAGTTCGGCGCTGAAAGGATGATTGCCGTGGTCTTCAACGGAATTAAAATAATAAGTGGCCGTTTTCTGAAGGTTATCAACAGTTTTGACCCGCACTTCTCCTCGATAAAAGTTGTTGCGGATCAATTTATATCCATCCTGCTCACTTTGAGGATCAGGCTCAAACTCCTCAACCAGGTCAAGGGTGGCGGCATCCCCATCACCACTTTCCAAATATCCCAAACTGTATTGATAACGCAAAATTTTCGCGATGTCCGTCGTGATTCGATCTCCTTCCCGTCGGAAAAGTTTGGTTTCGCGTTTGAATTCATCATCACCCATCTTGATGAACGTGGTGATCCGGACCGGGTTAGCGCCTTGAGGAATTTCAGTCAATTTTCCCGCGTAGCTGACCGAATAATCGACATAAAAGCTGTCATCGGTGTCCTGCGCTCGGAAATCATGATATTTACCGTTGGAATAAAAGAAAAATGTTGTCAGCGGTCCGAATTCATCTTCTTCATAACCATAATCACCATGGTCCGTCTGTGTTGGGATGACGTCGGACAAAAGATACAGGATATCAGTGGTATTATCGGGAATGTCACCGGCAATATTGAATTTGTGGTAAGCCTCCAGTTCGGTCACGGAACCAGCTTTATAAGTGAAATCGCTCCGGGTGGCCTTTGTTTCCTGGCCCGCGGGCCCCTGATAAAACAATTCATAGGAAATACGACTGGACTCATCCAGGTCCGGAAATTCCTCATCAACGATGTCCTCGGCATAGACGGTCCTTTGCCGCAAAGCACCAGGGCTCAGAGGAGCATTAACATCAATGTTGTAAGATTGGATTTCCTTCAGACGGCGTCCTTCATAAATATGTTTCACGAGCACAATCCGGTCGGGGGCGTAATAGCGCGCTTCCCTTAACCGGTTGATTTGTTCCGAACTGCGGATCAAATCAAATGCCGTGTGAGGAAATGTTCCTGTCCTGCCAGGGGCGGACAGTTCGGCTTGGATCACGTCATCGACATTAACAAGATTCCCATCCGCGTTTTTTATCATCGTCTCATAGGTCTCCGCTGACAAAATCTCATCGTTCTTGAATGTCAGATCGCGGTACTTGAGGGGATCCTCAAAAAAATTGCTGTCGGCATCACTGTGTTTGTATTTGTTGACCTTTTCCACAAAACCGGTTAAAGGGTCATGCGTTATTTCGACCAAAATGATTTCTGACGGGCGGCGGCCATCAACGCTGGCGATTGTTTCTCCGGAGGCGTTGATCACGATGACACCCTCCGCGGCTCGGATACGGGTTTCAATAACACGTCCATTGTCCCATTCATATTCGTATGTTGTTTCCCGGCCCGGCCGCAACGCTTCTTCGAGAAGATGAATTTTATGAAAACCTCCCCGAACGGCACCCGCGACCAATTCCAGGCCGGCCGACTCCAGCAGACTCCCAATCTCCGATGATTCCGCCCCTTCCGTCCACTTCACCCAAAGTGTATCCTGGCTGAAAGGTTCGACCCGCTCTCCGGTCGTGTCAAATTCCATCTGATCAACAATCTCGGATTCCGAAAGGGCTTGCAGGATGAACGCTATTTGAATGTATTCCGTGATTTTCTCTGGAAGTCTTTCCGACGAATAATGGATGGTTCCATCCAGGTCGACAACAGCTCTTTCCTGTTCGCTCACCGAATAGTCCGTGCGGACCAAGACCCCGTTGGAACGCTCTTCAAACTCCGTCAAAATGGTTTGATCATTTCCCCGAAGATAGTTGAATGCTGACGCGAAGGAAGAGTTCAGCCGGCTTTGCTGATAAAGGAGGGTACCGCTGGCATCATAGCCCATGACCGCGGCATCGGTTGTCACCGTTGACGCTAAAATTTTGCCTTCATCGTCGTAAGTGTAACTGGTCTCAATCGTCGATCCGTCGGAATCAACCACCTTAACCGGATTGCCCTTATCATCATATTCCGTTCTGATCGAAGATCCGGGACGACTCTCAATTTTGGCAATGATCTGATCTTCATCATCTTTTTCATAAGTTACTGTGACAACATCGTGCAAAAGGGCGCCAAGTTTAGGATCATTGCGGAAAGCATTGATGTGTTCGATCCAATACAAATATGGGTCCGCGGGTGGAGGCTGCGGTAAAGACTGTGGATGCTGACCTAAATACTGATCGATTCGCTTTTTTTGTTCGAGTGTCAATCCGGTCAACTTCCATAATTCACCCTGAGCATTGAAAATCCTTGTTCCCGATGGACCCGTGATCAAAGTTGCTATCAACTGCTGCTGAGCGTTTTTAACATACGTCCACTCAAACTGATTCCCGAATTTATCGGTCTGCAGCAAATAACGCTCATCGTTTTTATCAATAAGAATCTTACCGCTAAGATCCATAACTTGCTTTAATTTTCCTTGAGGATCGTAAATGATCGATGTTCCATCCGAATAATTCTCACGGATAACATGCCCCAGCTCATCATGCACAACCGTCATTTGTGAATTTTCGACAACGCGTTCAATCCACGCCGAAGTCTCGGTTTGACGCGGGAATTCCAAAGCAATCGTATCGCCGACACGGACCGAAATCTTGCGGCCACGGTCGCCCGGCCTTAAAACAATCCGACGAGGTTCATCTTCTTCATTCTTTTCTGAGGCTTGGACATAAACGGCAAATTCATTCAAGATTCTGGCGTTTGACGGATCTATTTCATAAAAACTTAAGAGTTCCCCGCCTTTTGTTTGGACAGCAAAGGAGTATTCACTTTCTGCGTCACTGACATTGGAATCCATCGGGGTTAAAACATGTTCATCTTGCAATTCCCATCGATAAGGAAGATGGACTGGCAGCCGGACCTTGATGATATCGTTTTCAAAAACTTCAACGACCTGATCATTTTGGCTTTCATCGATGAAAAGCGATCTGGTGTTGGGGTTACTTCCATCCTGCTTTTTGACAACAATGTCAACGTGAAAAGCGCCTCGTTCGGGAAGATAGTCTAATGTATCGGTTTTTTCCGCCAAATCGATCCGAGTGACACCGGGCCTAACCGGTTCAAAAACAAAAACGTCATGATCAGAAGGTCTTAAAGCATCGGCGAGTTGCGCCAACTGATCAACGCTGAGAGTATTTGCGAAAGGAGGGTCTTCCAGATTGATGTTCAAACCCGTCTCTTCCATGACCGACTCAAAACTATCGTCGAACCGCTGGATATTTTTAAGACGCAGCACCCGGTGATCGGCCCCAGGAATACCGCTATAAATGATTCCATTCCCCGATGAATTTTGCGCGTTTCCAGCTTGGTACAAAAGCCGGTTCTGGGCGTCAGTGACCATTATCACTCGTCCAGTCTCATCAAATTGATAATGAAGTTCCGACGTCGCTTGAATAGGAATGGCTTGTCCTCCCAATTCAAGATATTGGATTCCGTTGAGTGAAGTGTCTTCATAAACGATGTGCCCATGGGGATCAAGCCCCTTGACCCCGATGATCAATTCATTAACGCTGCTTTGTCTTGGCACCTGCAGACGGATGTGTTGGTCATCCAGCTTCTGTAAACTCACCACCGGTCCTTCGATTTGGCGCCAAAGGATTTCCGTTGCTGAACCAAAATCAGCATTCAACACAATCGAATCGCCAGGATGAACATTCACAAAAATCTGTTCCGCTGAATTTTTCGTGATAGCGTTTTCAAGATTTTCAACGGCCTGTTCAAGATCACTATTAATATTTTCGGTTTGACTAATCATTTCAGAGAGTTTGGCCAATCGATCCGTGACAGCCGTTTCAATCTCTTCGAAACTGGTCATCTGACTGAAATCTTCGCCGATCGCGTTGATTTGATCTTCCAACTGAGCGATGAGCTCTGAAAAAGGAATCGTTCTGGTGATGACGGTCTCTCCGGTCCCCATAAATGATTGTGGATTTAAGACCAGCATTAACCAAAGAGTTGAGATCAGGGCTTCCCAATCGCGCATTTCAAAAATCAGGTCATCCTTGGTGTAATAAGGTAACGGGCCTCCCCTTCTTTCTCTCAATTCAATGAGCTCGTTAAGATCTTGAATCCCCTGCAAGTACGACCGAGTGTCGCGCAGCCCATTATCCAAACGCGCCAAGATAACACCGGACCAACCTTCCGGCCATAATCCCGGAGTCAAACGCGAAAAAAGGTACGGCTTATATCCGGTGATCGCGGTTCCGTCATTATAATGTTCTGTGACCGCGAATATAGACGCGTTGACCATGGCCTTATCCGCGATATCGGTATACCCGGCCTGGTCCATGAGCAAGGCCGACCAACTTGTGATATCTAAGGCCGGAGAAAAATCCGGAGTCGTGCCAAGGGCGCCTGCATAAAAACGCTGATGAACAGGGTCCCACAACTGTGTTCTTAAAGCATCAATGACCTCTCGAGCCATGTCGGTGTATCTGCTGTTTCCCAAAACCTCTCCCGCGAGCATCAAGACAAAACCAGCGTCGGTATTATGCTCGGTGCTCGACCAGGGAATTTTAGCGTCCGCGCTAAAAACAGAATAATCGATAGGACGCTCACCAGGGATCCCATAGACCCCCATCCCGCCGGTGAAGGTGTGCTGCTGAAGACCTTGGGGTTGGTTAGTGATGTAATATTCATGGATCAAAGTTTCCAGGAGGCTGGTGACATTGCTTTTCAGAACAGCGGCATTCTCGATATTAGGAAATTGTTTGAGCAGCCAAAGCACTGCCCAGGCATCCCAAAACTGCGCCCCGGTACGGAAATACAAGTCCGACGGAGTGTTATCTTCAATCTCAATGCTAAAAGGGACCTGTAATCCGGCCTTGGCGACACCGTTATCCACATAGTTATCGGGAACAGCATATCCCTTTTTCACTCCCTTCGCGTCCTTTTCCGTCGATAGTAATCGTTGGGCAAGCGCGTTCGCTCGCTGACGCCAAATATTCGCGTTTGTTTGATGGCCCAATTGACTTTCTCTCAAGGACATATTGACCGCGGCAATGACCTCGACGGCAGCATCATAGGTATAAAAATTATCCCCGGCCGATTCATCAGCATCATTGATATTGAATGAATGCGCGACGGCCGAGGAATTGATAACCTCCGAATTGATGAAACCCAGATAGTCGTTGATCAATTCGTTTAAAGACGCGGCGTACCTACTATCCTCCAACAAAGAATGCAACTGCGTCAATCGGATCTGCTCTTCATCAGAGACACCGTGAGATTGCGCTAGTATCGACAAGGACGAAAAAAGCTGTTGATATTGCTGAAGTTTTTCATGCAAAGTCTGAAGCAATTGCTGTTTGGCCGCCTGAATTTTCTCCTGAGCATCCAACGCTGCCTCATCGGCATCGGAAGAAAGTTGCGCATCCCGTTGCGTTGCGGAAACCTGGCTGTTCAGGGGAAAGATCTTCAGATGAAATATTTTTTCATCCGGGGGTTTGATTTTGATCGACTTACTAATGAGTTCTCCGGTACGATAGGCCTTCATCTCCAGACTATCAAATCGATTCTTCGCGTACTGATAAATTTCTTGGCGACCGTTTTGATACTCCAGACGATCGATCCGCTGATCCGCGTTAAAGACCAAAATTCCTCCGTCCACGTTAGTGATCTGCTTCAGTCGGCCGTTATGATCGTATTCAATACGATATTGATAAACCGGTCCTGGTTGTGGTCGATGAGCGACGTAGAGTTTTTGTCCAAAAGTGCGGAATTCAAAATTTTTGCCCTGCAACCGCAAATTGATTTGAACATCCGTGGCCGGCCAGGCATTGAACGTCAGTGGAATGTCGGCAAACCCTTCCATCATTGACTGATCCCATACCGCGCGATGGATAGATGAGACGATGATATCCTTTGCTTTCCCTGATAACGCTAAAGCCAAATAATTTTTGACAACACCCATGAGCGGTTGGGCCTCCCGTCGCAGAGGATCCAGAACGACTTCGGTCTGACTGGTATGATATTCAAAATTTTCACCCCCGTAGATAAGAGTGATGGTATAACCGTTCACCGCCGATGTCCCTTGATTCGTCCGATACCCACCGAGGCTCGCGTCATCCCATGTTATTTTTTGAACATAGCCGACCTGGATATCTTTGATGTCAATCTGTAAAAATACGGCCAACGCTGCCCGAGCGCGTTCCACAAACGGTGCCGAGGCGCGGACATCGGTTAAGAGCTGAGGGGTCCCATCGACAACCGTATATTCAAAAAGAACGTTCTTATAATTTAAGACGATCCGCAATGGTTGATCATCGCGCTCTTCAAGACCAGCAATCGTGATATTCGCCTGAGGAACACCCAATAAATTGGCAAGATCCAAACGGGCACGTCCTAGATAAGCACTGGCCTTGGTGACAACCTCGTCGGGTATTTCCGTCAAGTTGTCACGCTGGAGATACGTATAGAAAAACCGTTGATCTTGTACTGATGAAGTAACAGTCACATGGAATCCGTCATCCAGCCTTTCAACGTCTAACAGATTGATGGAGGAAAGTTCCAACCCCAGAACACTTACCAAACTATTTCTCGTTCGATTGATGGCTGAGATGCTCTGAATTTGGACCGGATCCAAAAAAACATTGGTCAAATCCGCGTGATATTCAAACTGCACTTCGCCTAATTTCAAAATGAATGAATATCCCTTTTGTTTTTCCTGGCTACCCGCGGGATTGTACCCTCCCAATGTGCCGCTGGTAAAATTTTGTTCAAATGATTGCAGAAAATTGATGTCATTCTTAGCGACGGAAAGTCGTGACGCCAAATCCTCGATCGCCTTTTTGATGAGCTCTTGCTGAAGTAATAATTTGGGGTCAATCAGAACGGTCAACCCCTCTTGATCACTATGGACCTGAAATGTTTTATCGCCAACCGCGATGAGGATTGAATACCCCGGCGTACGCTCGTGTGAAACCTCCGTTGAGCTGAGATACCCGCCCAACGAACCGTCACGCCACAGCATCTGATTGAGCACAAGCACCTTCATGTCTTTAACATCTCGGGTCTGGCCCATCCCGGTAAAATATCCTGCCACCGCCGCCTTGGATTTCTTGAAAATGTTCAACATCTCCAGTGTTTTTGGTGATACGCTGACCACTCTCGTGGCCAAATCAACGCGGTATTCAAAAGAAAACCCTCCGTACTCAAATTCCAAACTGAGAAATTGCCTTAACCCCTGGCCGTTTTCATTGGGCAGCGCCAAAAAGCCCGCGCGATTAAAAACAATATCTTCAATCGATGTGATCGAAAAATCATCCTTGAGAGCGTTATAGAGATTCATCCTAGACTGTTCAAGATAAGGGTTGGTATCGATATTTTCTTCCATGACCTGATAGGGAGTTCCAGTTAGAGCAACCGCTTGACCTTGAGGGTTTACAACAGACATTAATGAAAATTGATTGTCCATCATGAAAATAAAACCGCTCTGCACCACCGCGGTATCTTCAATGACATTCAACCCCTTGGTCAGATAATCTTTGAAACCATCGTCTTCAAAATGATGTTCGATCAGGTACTGATATTTCTCGACATTTTGAGGCAATGCTGTTCCCAGGAAATCCCCAAAAGGATTACGATGGTTATCCGCGGTCCACTCATCCAGGGCCGACTTGGCGTGAGAAAGACCCAAAACCGTGACCAGTTCAGGATGATTTTTCAAAATGTACAGGACGCGGTCCTCCAAAGGATATCCGTCCGGGCCATAAGTCGCTTCCAGAGAATCACCAAAAACATTCCGATGGTGATCGGTGATCCATCGGTCAATTTTTTCACGGTCAAGATAATGGGTCAGGACCTGCATCGAACTTCCATCCTGCCCTAGAAGGGAATCGGTCACAACTTGCCAATCATCCTGATCCGCGCTGTCCGATGATGGGACGTACCCCGCCGGCAGACGATATACTTTCGTAATGATTTCTCCTTTCACGTCATTGTAAGTTGTGATCGAACAAAAGGCTTGTTCGTCCGCGTTGACCCAGATCTCTTTGCGAACACGCCCGTCGGGATAATAAATGGTATGCTTATGTTCCGCATCGATGGATTCAATCAGTGTGCCTGCGCCGTCATAGATGAATCGCTCGTCTTGTCGATGCGTGATTCTTCGAAAAACCTTTCCATCAACCGTGAATTCATAGTGCGTTTCAATCTGTTGACCATCATCGTCCGTTGCTGTTGTTGTGATTTTTCCATCTTCATAAACGACAACAGCGCCCGATGATCCCAGCGGATAAGTCAATGTCTCCGCGATATCATGGATTTGCTGGTAGCGTCGGCTGATTTCTGCCGTCAGCTGGGCAGAAGAAGAAAAACCATCGAAATGATCACTCACAGCGTCGAGTGAATCCTGTTTCCGCGCGATTTGGCTGTTTAAAGAGTCAATCGCGTTGCTTAACACCTGGTTCAATAAGGCCTCACCCGCGGCCAACTGCGACAGAAGACGCCCATGAAGAACTTGCGCTATGACGCTTTGCGCTTTGGCAATGAATTGCTCGGATTCATGACGGAGCTGATCGATACGCCTTTGTTTTAAAAATTTAACATTGCGGATATTAAGAGAAGCGAATGATTGATCCTGGATGATATCATCGGATGACGCGGGATGGACTTCGATTAAAAGCTGCTCGGGGGGGCCCCCCAGACCGCTTTCAAGATCGATCACTGTGTAAATAATCGTGACAATACCGACGAAATCTTCATCAGGGATGAATTGGAAGGTCTCATCTCCATTCTCTATCAATGTTCCACCTTCTGGCACTTCCAAAATATTGATATCAGACGAATTGTCTTCGCGACCTGTCCTCAACGCAAATTCGATCGATTCATCCTGCTGTGACATATGCAAAATCAAAGTGTTTTCATTCGCGGGAAGGGTCTCATCGTCGATAGCGGCCTGGATGTTGATTGTTACCACCAATGGTTCACTGACATTGACTCCATCGGTAACAGCAACCGTAAACTGGTCCGTTCCCTCGTATCCATCCTGAGGGGTATAGATGATATCATCGCCAACCCTGTCACCCAAAGTCCCGTGGGCCGGTGGCGTCACAATGACATAATCCACCTGTTGCCCTTCCGAAAAATCTCCGAGATCAATGACCCTTGGCGTATTTTCCTGCACTATGACGTCAATCGGCGCAACAGTGAGTTGCTGAGTACCAGCCTCGACAATCACAAAGAATGTCAATTCCGTTGTTAAAGGTGTCTGAGCATGATCGGTGGCGGTTACCGTGATCGGTTGCGGAGTAAGCGTAAAGACATCTGGTTTGACGGCGATGATCAATTTTCCGTCGACAATACGCACATCACTGAAAATTTCCTGATTAGGATTGGTCACGTGATAATCGAGCGCGGTCCCTTCCTCGGCATCAGCAAAGGCCTTGGTCACAGCCAAATCGATCGTTATTGGCCCAGCATTCCTTTGCAGTGAGACATCGGCGATTCCATTGTCAATCAAAGGACGATCGTTCATTTCCTGGACCAACACCTCAAATGACGTCGAGACCACCCCTCCATAATGATCATCGGCGGTAAGGGTAACAGTAACGGCCCCGTGCTGGTTTGGCTCCAAAACGCAAGTCAGCAGTTGACCCTGCACACGTGTATCAAGGATCGAGGCATCAGAACTTGTTGCGGTTACTGTGAAATTGTCGTTATTGGGATCGGAAAAAAATTGATGAATGTCGAGTGCCATCTGTTCACCAGCAACGGTATCCTCTAGAACGGTCTGGTCATTCGGCAAACTCACAATGACCGGTGAAATGTTTTGAGCATTACGGATGGCATGACTGATGTCAACACCCGAGCGCAGGACCAGTGGATCAAACCCTGCCTTGGCCATTCCGTAAAAATAACCACTGGCCGCCGACGCGTAGGCCGATGACGTTGACCAGCCGTGACCGGTATTGACAGTCAAGGCATTCCCGTCGCTAGAAACCGCCTGTGGCGCAACACGTCCGTTCTCGACGGTTTGAAAATATTGCCCTAAACCAGAAATGAGCTGCTGATATTTATTCCAATACTCCAAAGTCTTACTGGCGACGTTCAATTTGGCATACTCTGTCGCGACGCGAAGATAGCGCAAGCTGAGTTGCGATGACCACTCGATCGATATAGCACCCAACGCCGCCGACGAAGGCGAAAAGCTGATGCCCTTTAAAACACCTTGTTGGTCGCGCACGCCAGTGAGCGTCTCCTCGGCCGTCAGCATCTGTTCATAAAGCGCCAATCGTTCTTGACGGGGCGCGCCGAAAAAGGGATCGTCGAGCATACGTTCGATCGGCGCCCAGTTGGTCGTATCTGACGCGTAAACACCGACACCGTCTTTGACCCAATTGCCGTTTTGAAAGACCGCCCCTCGGGAAAAAATTTTCTGTGTTGGATCATACATGGCCTTGATCCAAGCGTAAATCCGATCAGCGGCATCCTTGTATTTTTGCTCACCCGTCATTTGATAAAGCATGTCAAAAAAATACAGGGCACTTTCATTATTTTCCGTGGACTTCTGGTTCCAGAAAAAGCTAAAATCCGCCGTCGGGCTGAATTGCCCGATCGGCCCCTGCCTTAATCCCCCGTCGCTATCTTGCAGATGAAGAAGAAAATCCGCCCGTTCTTTCGCGAAATTGAGCAACCATTCGGCTGGCTGCTGACTATAATTCTGCAAAGCCGCGATCCCGATCCAGGCGTTGGGTCCGCCGAAGACAGAAAAATCCCAGGTCGTCCACCAGTTGCCGGTAAAATTGAGGATGCGAATTGTGTTTAAGACTCCTTCATTAGGCGTATAATTCACCTCCTGCGTTTGCGGGGCATCCTCACCGAAAGCAAAGGAGCGGTTCTGCGCGTAAGTGGATAAAACCGTTTGCTGCAACTGCGCGATGGCCCGCAGCGCCATGTCATAGGTAAACGTGCCGTATTGATGGATGGCATCAGAATTATCGCCGAAAAGGCTTTTGCTCAAACCCGTCACCGGATTGGCTTGGGAATCAAAAAAATTAAAATAGGGCAAGATTCCCCCCTTGGTCAGATCACCTTTGCGCTCGAAAAATAAAACCTGAAAACGGATATTGATCTTGTTTCCGTTGTTTGTCACAACAACACTCAAGTCGTTGACCCCATTCGTCAATTCAAAAATCCTTTTCCGATTTTCTGTTTCATCTCCGACGTGATATTCAAATTCCCAATTCTGCTGATCAATCAAACTCGGAATTTCCGTCACAATCTGGATCAAAGGGACCACAAAACTAGAAACGTTTCCGGCCTGATCACGCAATTGATACCTGATATTCAGCTGCTGATCGTTCACTGGTTTAGGTAACACCTTAGCGGCGGTAAAAATTTCCCATTCCGTCCAAGTATTTCCTTGGTCAAATGAGATACGCGTCTCTTTGAGTCCCGACAGCATGTCATGAGCCGTTAGATTGAGCCGAACCTCTTGATCCAAAATATAATCGACATTAAACGTACTGACCGGACCTTGGGTATCTAAAATGATGTTGGCACTGGTCACCGCGGAGATATTCCCGGCCTGGTCTTGCAGCTCTGCCTGGACATTCTTCTCTCCGTCGCCCGTCGGTAAAGCCAACATCTTCGTTTTGTTAAAGTCTTCCCACTCGCTCCAAGTCGATCCCTCATCCACGGAAAAGCGCATCAGACGCACGCCAGACCCCTGATCATCCGCGGTTAAAGCCAGATTCACGATTGCTGAATTCGTGTAAGCATTCCCCGCATTCAACACAACCGTTCCGAAGGGGGGCATGGTGTCAAAGCTCGACAAAAATACTGAATCAATCTGCTTAGCCAATTTGAGTTGAGTTGATTGACTGACATTGATCCAAAAACCTTTTCCCGCTGGAAGAACCAAAGACTCATTGATGGTATGGGCCTTATAGCTGGCATCTTTCCAATCCCATAAAGGGCCGGTCACTTGGGCCGTATCAATAACGCTCTCTAATCTTGGGCTGTCATAACTTGAACCTATTAGATTCCACCCAACACTTAACTGCTGGTTAATATTGATGACCTTCCGCCCTTGAAACTTGCGCTCACCAGCCACATCCACCCACACCCAATAAACCTTTCCCGGCTCTAAGGCTTCATTAACCCTGACATATTTTTTAGCCGCGTTATCCCACGCCCAAACTGACTCCATAAAATCAGCCGCCAGCGAGTTGAGCGAAATTGCTTCGGAAAATGGGTTACTAAAAAAGTTCCAACCTGTTGAAAAATTTAGAGTTACATCAAAATTTTCGTTATGATTGAGCTTTTCCTTGGCCGAGAAAATCTGACAGTTTGCGCCCTGGCAAAGGTCATCCCATTGATAGACAAACTCCTCACGATATTCTTGATTTTGTCCTTCCAATGTGATGAACAGCTTGCCGTCTGCAAACCGGTAAACGGCATGTTCTGGGCCGCAAAACAAATCTTTGATTCGAAATTCCCCATTGCTGAGCTTTTCAAAGACCATTCTCAGCTGATCACTGACAAACACGGTCTTATTGCCATTGGCATCGTATTCAACGTAAGGATAACTCACCGAATTTCGCGCTCTTTGCTCAAAATTAAATTCGGAAAGTGGAAGATTTTTGAACTGGATTGGAATTTCTGGGTTAAAAAGAGTATCTGGGGCCAACACCGGCTGTTGAAGGGGCGCGCTGCCGGCATTATTTGTGGTCAGTAGACTGGTTTGAAATTCTACTTTGTCTTCTTCGTCGGTGACTGAAGAAGAATTCGCCATGGGATTGGCAAAGGCAACCGATCGAAAGAGTTCATTGGATATAAAAAAGAAGATGATGAGGCCGGCTAAAATCCTGGTGTGCGGTTTGTAACCTCTTGGGGTGCGAAAGGAATACATCTACGGCAGCTTCAGATAGCGATTGATTAACGTATATGTTATAAAATGATGCAAAAACCTCTCTATAAAGTCTTATTGAAGTAAAGAAGGATTTTAACACTTTAGCTAATAATTTCAAGTATTTTTTTAGGTTGGATTTAAGATGTTATGTTTAAACAAGTTACAACATTTTAATCTTTTAAAAAAATTTATTTTTGAGCAAAATTAACAAAAATATTTCTATGCATTCCTTTGCGCTTGAGAATTACGGTGGGATTTATGGAGAACGACTTGCGGTTTCCAATTGACCTGCCATTACCCGCGGTCAAAAATAATTTACAGCTGGCGTGCTTCTAAATAAACGTATCGGTGGCAATATTGGCGCCATTCGGCCAAGAAATGATCCCTAGTTCAACATCAACCTTCATTTGGCGGAATTTCTCTTTTGCAAGCAATTCTTTAAAGAATCGGAGCCCCGGATTGCAGGATTGTGAACTTTTCTAAACCGCTGCTTCCAAAAGCCACTTATAGATGGGCTTAACTATAATGACCTTGCCGTCTGCTGTCATCTTTTCCTCAGTATCGTCAGTCAAAATAAGGCCGGTTTTAAGTTTTAACTCATCCATAGCCTTCATAAGAGCGTTAACCTCCCTTTGCCTCGTCTTCTCATGATCCAAATGATCCACAACCTGAATAAGCGTTATATCCTTCTTGCCTGACTTGACTAGAAAGTCAACCTCTAGATTATTCGAAGTTTTATAATAATAAATTTCCGAAGACTTCCGTCTCAGCTCAAGGAAAACCAAATTCTCCAAAAACTTTCCCTTGTTCTTGGAGAATTGAAAAGCAACCGACTCTGCCAGACCATTGTCAATACAATAAACCTTCTTAAGAGCCACAAATTGTTCCTTAAGAGAATAAGAAAATTTACTGACCAGGAACAGCAGATAACTGTTCTCTAAATAATCCGCGTAACTCTTGATGGTATTCATGCTGCCCAAGCCCAGGACTTTCTTCATATTGTTGTAAGAAAACGCCGTGCCAATATTGCTTAAAAAATACAGCCCCAATTCCCGCAACGCCTTGACCTGCTTAATATCGTATCTTGCCACGATATCACGATAGAGAATATCATCATAAACTCCCTTAAGAAGCGTCTGATCCTGATATTTCAAGTATTCAGGCATACCCCCGTGCTTAAGGTATTCGGCAAAATGCTTCTTGATCAGTGCCCTCTCGGTCGTTAAAGATAACCCGTTCTTGGACAGATTAAAATCCATAAAGGAAAGGAACTCCTTAAAAGAAAACGGAAACAATTCAACGTTAACGTTTCTGCCGGATAATTTTGTACCAAGCTCTTTACTCAACAAAGACGCGTTCGACCCAGTAATAAAAAATTTGTGCCCTTTCCCTTGCATCCGGCGCACAAAGACTTCCCATTGAGGGACATTTTGAATTTCATCAAGAAAAAAAACTTTCTTCTCTCCATAAAGTTCTAAAAATACTTCATAAAGATCATTGAAATCATCAACTTTAAAATTGACAAGCCGTTCATCCTCAAAGTTGAGATAATAAACGCCCTTCTTATAATGGTCATTGATAACCTGATTGAGAAGTGTTGACTTACCGCAACGTCGCACCCCGGACACAACCACAGCATGAGGCAAAGACGCGTACCGCAAAACAACACTGAGCGCGGCCCTTGGGATGCCCGCGTCAAACTCTTGACGGTCTTTTTCCTGTTCAAGAACGATCTCTTTTAACAAATGCTTTTGCATCGCAGCCTCCTTTCTTCTCATTCTAAATGAGAGGATAACATCAATAGTTCTCATTGTCAATGAGAACTATAAATTTCACCCGGACTCTTCAAGACCGGCAAACTCTAGAAGGACGCGTTCCCAGACGCTCCAAAGAGACCACTTGAAAAACGTCAAAAAAATAATAGACAATCGATGTCATAGTACTGCCCCCTCCGATGGGATGAGTAAAATGTAAACGATGTATCAGTTGCACAGAAGGGCTGAACTATTACAAAAATTCTTGAAGCAAACTGTCGAAGTTGGGTCTACGGTGCTAAATCAGCTAAACTAAGGTTCCCTTGGTTTGGAAGATAATTCGCCCGTGGGTCGTCCGTTGGCACGCGGATGAGTTGATTGTCCACCCTTTGCCACACGGCATATTGATAATCATTGTCGGATCCTCTGCCCGCGAAAAGATAACCGCCATTTTTGAGTGACCGTCCGACATTGATTAAAATCGCTGGAATCGTATCGGGTGAGCGAGTTTCAAGAAAACGCAGGACGTTAAACAGCCGAACCACGTCGTAGGTATCCTTTTCAAGCCCGGGATCGGTGACATCCGTCTCTTTGACTTTCAGCTCCACAATGCCCTGCTTGTGCGACTCAACTCTTGGATCCGTGCGATTAAATGAAGTGTATTTACCCATCGCATACTGCGCTTCCAGTTCCTCATTTGATACATCTTCTTTCGTGATTCTGGCCCAAAGTAAATTTCCATGAGAATCGAAAATGCCAACATGCGATCCGCTTCTCACTACACGAAGTTCAAGAGTAATATCCGATGAGGTGACTACCGATGAAATATTTCTTTCCTCAAGAATCTTGGCTAGATCTAAGCTTGTAATTCCAGTGCTGGCACCCATATCAGCAATTTGAAGGGGATGCGAGCTCTGCGAGCTCATTGGTGAAAGGTATTGGTCTACCATCAGACGGTCAAATTCTGCAAGCTTGCCTTGAGACGTGGTCACATCAGCGCTGACCACACCCAATTGTATTTCTAAACCAAAGCCACCGTTAAGCCAATACTCTATTAGATTTTTCACACCCTCATTTTTGCTAACGCTCCAGATTTCTTTCAAAGGATGGATGATGGTAATGTCTACACTCCAATCCATTCGCACCACATCCGTATGACTGGAATAGAAGGACGAAAAAAGATTCCCTTCTTCATCAAATCGCATCACGGAAAAATCCTCATCCCCCGTAATCCACACGATGGTGAGCGGCGCGTCAAAATTCCTAAGGATTGACACCCCGCCGCCATCGGCAAGCGGTATCGCGAGTTTTTCCTGAACCGACCCAAGCATCACACGCGCAAAGTTTGTTACCTGCTCATTACTGGATTCAGTTCCAAATCGATCCGCCGTAAAAGCTCCGTCATTCATCAAGCGTTGTAAGCCTTCCACTGCGGAGTTTCTTGCGATGCTCAAACTATTGCTTGGATCACGCCCGAGCGCCGCTTCAGCTTTTCCGATTGCAAGCCAGGCTTCTCCCCGCGAAATGTTATTACGGATTAAGCCTGCAGCCGTCTTTGCCAGCCGTAAATCTTGTTCGCGCTGTTCCAGGTCTGCCGTAGTGGCAGCACGCCTCGCAAGCGCCGCAACAAACTGCCCGCGGCGGCCGTCAGGAGTTTGTGCGGTAATGCCAAATTCCTGCTCATATAATTTTATTAACGCATCCGTCGCAGCAATCGAAAGCGCGTCGTCCTGAACAGCCTGAAGATCGATGGCTCTCAAAAAATCCCTGCCCGCGCCTGGCTCATGGCTTAATGCATCCAGCACTCCATCAACCACTGCTTCTCGCGATATATCTATTTGACTGAAGAGATTGCGAATTAGTCGCATCTGGTCGGGAGCAACGGCAAATAAAACGGACGTCTCATCAAAACCCTCAGGACCGGAATAGAATAACCAATACGCAAAATTAAACATGATCTCGGTAGGACCCATGAGCTTCAGCCATTCATTGGGTCTTAGGGCTGTGCCTTCGGAATTCAAAACGCTGACATCACCGTCATTGATGACCTCATAATGCACGTCTGCGTCTGAGCGGTATTGTTCGATAAAACCCGTATCAATCAGATGAGCCACCCATGGATCGTTCTCTTTCTCGGGACTTTCCATCCGATATTGATCTTGCTTTGGATCCCCAATAAAATACCCTCCTGTACGCTCCCAAAAACCAATAGACTCCCGAGCAACTGCCCGCGTTGCTTGATCAAAACTTTGTTTTGAAATTTTCCCAGACATAAAAGCAAATTGAACATTTGCGAAGTCATCTCCCGCATAGTAAGGCTCTGTCAACACAAGACGGCCGTTCGGCAATTCCCAGATGCTCATCTCCCTCTGCGTCCCCGGTCGTTCGACCACAAAACTTTTAACCATGTGAGAATTTTTCTGAAGGCTCTTACTGATCTTAAGCGCAAATTCCCTGGTGGTTTGATTGCGCAGTGTAACCGTCACGTGATAGACATCTCGAAAATCGCCTGTTCCAACATAAGAAATGTTCACCGATTGAATCATGTCTTTTGTGATAAACCGCATCGCAGGATCGCTTCGATACACACGCTGCAATGTCCGAGAAACGATGGGAGTTGTTTCAAAGAGCGTCAGCAAACCTTCCGTAGCGTCGCTCTCATGAACCTCCTCGGCAAACTGGTAAAGCGACGAGTAAGCTTGGTAGTATTCCGCGACAAACCAGGCATAACTTCCCCTTGCCGCATCTGCCAGTTTCCCTTCGCTGGAAAACCAGTCTTGCTCGGCAAAAAGCTCAGCCAAGTCTAAAACTTCATCCAAAAGAATCGCGTCAGGCGGGAACCCCCCTGTAATGACCACGTGGTCGTGAATGCGCTTTTTCATATCATTCTGATTGTGAATGTCTCTGACTAAAACCGTTATTCCCGCAAGTCCGGCGCTGACTTCTTCAGTGAACTCTTCGGCAAAGGTGCCGGTTGTGGAGTTATGATGGGTCTGCTCAGTGAGAATGTACTCGAGAACGCTTCGGTGCGCTTCGATGTCAAAACCAGGAGGCGCGTGAGCCTGATGAGCGCTTCCAAGCCATTCATTCAACCAAACAATATTCCCTTGGCGGAATCCAATCGCATTTACATCACGGAAAAAACGAATCTCGATCTCGGGATTATCCGCAAGCTCGTGGTACTTGGCCTCAACATTTCCGCCAAAACTTTCGATATTCGCGCGCAGTTCAGTATCACTCTGAACCCAAAGCCCCTCACTCTGAATCTTGGCAACCATTTCCTCATCTGTCATTGTCTTTGGCTTGCCTAAAGCTTCGAATTTAATCTGAGGTGCGGAATCAGCTAAACTAAGGTTCCCTTGGTTTAGAAGATAATTCGCCGGTGGATCGTCCGTTGACACGCGGATGAGTTGATTGTCCACCCTTTGCCACACGGCATATTGATAACCTTCGTCGGATCCTCTGCCCGCGAAAAGATAGCCGCCATTTTTGAGTGACCGTCCGGCATTGATTAAAATCGCTGAAGTCACCTCCGATGCGCTGTTCTCAAAATAACGCAGGAAGTTAAACAGCCGAACCACGTCGTAGGTATCCTTTTCAAGCCCGGGATCGGTGACATCAATCTCTTTGACTTTCAGCTCCACAATGCCCTGCTTGTGCGACTCAACTCTTGGATCGGTGCGATTAAATGAAGTGTATTTACCCATCGCATACTGCGCTTCCAAACTGCTTTGTAGCCCGTCAGGCAATTGATCTAAATTATCCGCGTAAAAAATTTCCTCCTCACCCTCATCGTCCGATCCATTTTCTTTCATAATTCTGACCTGAAGTAAATTTTCATGAGAATCGAAAACGCCAACACTTGTTCCGCTTCTCACCACCCGCAGCTCGACAGCAATATCGGATGACGTGACGACCGAAGGAATATCTTTCTCTTCAAGAACTTTGGCTAGATCCAAACTTGTGATTCCGCTGCTCGCGGCCATATCGACAATTTGAATGGGCCGTGAATTCATCTTTGAAAAATATTGCTCCACCATCACACGGTCAAACTCTGAAAGCCTTCCCCCGGAAGTATACGCTTCAGTCAAAACCTGCTTGAGTCCAAACACACCCGCTGGAATCGCCAGCTCAAGACTCTGAAGCAAATCCTCTATTCCATTTTTCACATCCTCATTTTGGCTGACGCTCCAGATTTCTTTCAATGGATGGATGAGGGTAATGTCTATACTCTCATTAAGCGCATCCGCCACACTCGTATGGCTGGACGATAAGAGATTTCCATTTTCATCAAATCGCATCACGGAAAAATCCTCATCTCCCGTAATCCACACGATCGTAAGCGGCGCGTCGAAATTCCTAAGGATCGATACTCCGCCGCCATCGGCAAGCGGTATAGCAAGCTTTTCCTGAACCGACCCAAGCATGACGGCCGCAAAGTTTGTTACCTGCTCATTACTGGATTCAGTTCCAAATCGGCCAGCCGTAAAATCTAAAATCCAGCTTTCGACAAATAATCTCACGTCTTCAGGGTAGTGCCTGACAACAATCTGACTCAAACGCTGAACAGGATATCCCATCACAACATTAAAACCGCCGGCCCCGAGATCTTCGGGCCGTCCGTTCGGGATGATCCGAGCCACTTGAGCGCCCTGGCTCAAGTGTAACCCAAGAACAAAATCAGCATGTTGATATCCTCGATCCACAATGAAAGCAGACAACCCTTCTAAAGCCTGAACCGTTTGACTCTCATCCATCGCACTCACCCTTTGAGCCCAATTATCTCCAAGCAACTCTTTCCAATACTGAAACAATTCTTTTTCAAAAAAATCGTGGTCATACGAAGCAAGAGGCGCACCCAGATACCGCATCGCGCCCAAATAATGTTTCACAGTAAGTTCAACCTTAAACTCCCGCTCAAAGTCCTTACCGTATAAATCCACAAAGCTTTGGTAACCCGCAGGGCGGCTGTAGGCATAAAGAAAATCGAGACCTTCCTTTTGAGCGAGGACCTGTTGATGGTGAATAAGGACGCTGGAATTGATACTTTGAGGTCTCTGAACTCCTCTGGGAAGAATGGAAACGTCATAATCAACCCGTGTATTTCCTTGAGGGTCGTGACTCTGACTCATGCTCAGCCATTCTCCTGGAAGATCCCCTACCGTATTCGTATTTAATTTGGAGCTGTAGATAACACCATGAATTCGCCCCTTTGCATCAAGCAAAAAGCTGTGGCCGCCAGGGTGATCGATGAGTCGGCGCTTAATCGCGGCCCGGTCGGGCCTGAGCGATTCACCCCATAAAGCGCCGGCTTCATAAAGCTCGTCAACCAAAGAATCCAGCCGCTCTGGGCTTAGTGAATTTGGATGCGGGGCGCGCAAAACAATCCATGAATCCTCAATGAAAATAGGCTGGTGATAGTCAAGAAGGTTGGGGTCTAATCTGGCAGCAATGGTTTTGAATAGCTCTTCTGCTGTAGGCGGCGAAGAATTTCCCGCGATCAAAATTTCATCTTGATTCCTTCGCACAGTGACAGATTCCCCAGAACTAAAGGTAACCGTTGTCGCTATCATAGGAACCCCGGCCATTTCAAGCCACGCAAAAGCTTTGTCTAATCCCTCCCGCCACTTGCTCACACTTTGCGCGTGGTCACGAATGTCTTGCGCTAAGCTCGCATCATGGGTCACTTGATTAAGCAAATTGATAACTCCATCCAGCAACTCCCCATCGTTTCGATCCAGATTCAGAATGCGATTTGCCGCCACTTGACGGTCGGCTCCCGATGCAGAGGTCAACAATCTATGCAATTCTTGGATTCCGCCGGACAAATAAAATATCTTTTCTTCGATTCTTTTCAGAATGAGATTTAATTGCGCTATCCGATCTTGACTCAACACGTCTTCGGTGACTGAATTCAGGAAAGCTTGTGCCGTCTCAATACCTTGGGCGGCAGCGGAAAGTTGACTGTCTGATGCTAGAGGGATGGCGCTACTTAACCCATCAAGAAGCCAATCTTGAGCTCTGGGATACTCGCCTAAATGAGGTAAAAGGGCAATCGTAAGACGCAAGCGGGTTGAGAGGGTGATAGGCCTATTGTCTTGCTCGATTTGGCTGATAAGCGAGTAAGATATTCCCGCTGTGCGGGCAAGACCTCTTTGAGTCAAATTCAGTATCCAACGAATCCCAAGGAGCTTTTGGCCATCTGAAAGTGTGTTCAAATCCAAAACCTCATCCATAGTTGCCGGATGAGAGTCCAAAGCGGATTGAAAGAGTGAGAGTGTTTGAAGATCTTGGGGCAGAACTTTTTTTGCCTCATCAGATTTAAGCCACTCTTTAGCTTGGGAAATTTCCTGGGGTGGAATTGATAAACTCACACGAGGAGTTTGAGTGAACTCCTCGTTAAACCGGCTCACCAGCCATGTTTGAGCTTTGAGATCATTGCCTAAATGAGGTAAAAGAGCAGTTGTAAGACGCAAGCGAAGTGAGAGGGTGATAGGATAAATGCCCCGCTCGATTTGGTAAAGGAACGGAGAAGATATTCCTACTTGAAAGGCAAGCTCTTCTTGGTCAAGTCCTGCGGCTTCCCGAATGGTTTTGAAATGATGGCCATCGGTGATTTGAGTTAGGGTTTGCGTCAGCTTTTGATCAAGCCTGGGAAACATCTCTTCTGCCATGGCCCAAAGAAGATAGTGATTGGGATCGAGACCTTGTTCTTTGGCCGTTCGGTATTTCTCAAAAATCCTAATCGCATTCGCTTGGGTGAGTTTCAGATTGATTGGATCTTGATTTTGGAATTGAACTGTTATCGCAGGCCCTCCCTCTCCTGCTTCAACGGGGATCAGGGTCAAATTCTTACGGTCAGCCTGCCGGTGGCCTTCTTCATGGAAAGAAAATACCAATGCTTTGAGTTCGGTGGGAAGACTGTCAAGACCAACATGCGCAATCAAGATGTCGAGATTTTCTGGAACGTGAGCCGTGAAATTTCCGTGTTCAGGTTGTGGATCAACTGTATATTCAGGCAGTCCATGCTGAGGAGCAAAATTCTTAAGTCCGTTCAAGATGGCTTGATGGTCGGAATTTTCAGGATACTCAAGTTGTTCTTTGAGAACGTCTAAACCAGCCTGGACATCAAAATTGCCGGCTTCCGTAAGTTTTAAATCAGAAAGTGGATTTCCTACTTTATCTTTCATCTTGGCTGTTTGAGGTTTTGCGTTTTCATCCAAAACAATCCCACTTACAAAAGAATCATTGCCGATTTGGGAGGGGATTTCTGCTGCGTCTTCTTCCGTCGAAAATTCCTGGTTGATTTGGAATTCCTGCCGAAGCTGATCGATGTGCTGTTTGTAAAGAGGAATTAAGTTGAGTAAATCAATGACCGATCGAGCATCCGGAAGATCCAATTCTTGCGTAATAGGTTCCTCGTCCGTTTCCAAAGCCCCCGCTTCAATCCTCACTTTACCACGCTGCAAAAGCGAGATGCGCAGCATCATTTGATCCCCTAGCATAAGCGTGTGTTCAACATTCCCAAGGCTGCCTATTAGCGGCTTAGACTCGATTAAAATTCGTTGGTTTAAATAGGCTCTGAATGCAGTCTCTTCTTCTGTTTCAATGCCTGATAGGGCAGGATAAATGCGAAATCTATGATCGCCAAGGTTAACAACACCGTTCATATTCGTAATGGGATCTGTCGAGACTGAGGCCACAAATTGTTTTATCCATGATAATAATTCCGGACTATAGGGATAAACTACAAAATTTTTCTGACCAGTGTCGCTTTCTATCAAGATGACTTCTTCGCCCGAGTTTACCAATACAACTTTGCTGCCACGAAAATCAATACGGGCAAGAAGAACATTATTCGCTTTATCTCTGATTTCAATGTGCTCCGGTCGATCAACCTTCCAATATAATCTAGCCTCTAACCTATCCTTTATTTGGTTAAAATCAACGTTATCGGGCAATACTTGAAATTTAAGACCGCGGGCGAATACCATTCCCTTCTGAGTGATGGCGAGAGGTTCACTCATGACAAGCCGGTCGGCAAGCTGCGGGATAAAATCAAACAGCCGGATGGTCGGTCTTAATGGCAGCGCATCGAATGAATACTTTGTGCCATTGATGGTAATCACTTGACGGTTGTCCTGCCTTGGCTCAATCACAATCCGTGACACAAAACTGCCATCGGCAGTCCATATGGAAATGCCGCTAGGACGCTTAGCGCTAAAGCCGCCCGCATCCACCACTCCGCTTATTTGAAAACGAAAATCGTTTCGGAAGTTTTCTGCGTGATTTCGAGGTGTTATGACAAATCGGACGCGCGAAATTTCGATACGGCCGTCGCGGTCATACGTCACGTTGTCCTTCGTCGTCGTCACAAAAAGCTGTACGTCATCGTCTTCGATTTCATTCACCTTAGTTAACTCTGTCCTCTGTCCGTTAACGAAAAAAACGGCAGGATCGGTCGCGTCCCCAGAAATGGTCAACACCTGCGGAAGCCCGCTTGAATCGTAGGGATTATAGCGCACTAAAAGAACAGCCGTAATCTCAGCAGCATTGGGCCTCTGGACGCGAAACATGGTTTTCACCTCTTGCATCACAGTCGGATGGATCCTAAACTGCTTACCCGATAGATTAATCCTGTCTCCCTGGGGATTTTCTATCTTTTTAAGCTCAAGCCCTTCTCCGGCTGATATACGCTCCCGTATCAGTTTGGCAAAATGCCGCATTTGTATTTCAAGCAGGGCGAGCCGCCTCATCGCGGTGGGGATGGCTTCAGGGCGATTGAACGCTCCTCGGAACTCATTCAGTAATGCATTGAGCATAGGCGCAAGCAGGGCACGAACTTCCTCGGGCTCTTGATTTAAAACGACTTGCGTCTTATCCAATTGTCGCTGCAAAGCGACCCGTAAATCCGGCAGGAAGTCTCGTAAAGCCTGAAACTGAGGTTCCCGCTCTGCGAGATCCATCAGACCTGCAGAAGCGAAAGGCGAGGGTGTCTTGCTCTTTAAAAAATAAATCTGGCCATGATCTAAAATAAAAGCCTCGTCAGAGCTTGATGCCCATTTTGGCCAGTACACTTGGATCATCGCACCACCTACACCCCGCTTGCGAAACGTTACAACAAGGTATCCTGACTCCGTTTGACCCATGGTCGTGATATAAGTGCCTTCTCCGGCAATCTGTTCTAACTCTACTAGTGCCGCAAGACGCCAATCAAGTAAATTCTTAAGAATTGATAAATCGATTTCCGCAATCTTTTCATTGCTTAAGGCTTCAAGTCCGCTCGTTAACAAGCGGTTCTTAAATTCTGGGGTCACCATACCGGTATCCGCAAGGGCATTCGCTAATGGGATGATTTCAATTTTATTTTGCCGGGCAAGTTCGATCAATCTTTGAATATCCATTTGAACGCGCTCTTCTTCAGCTTCTGGAGTATCCCGGCCCGGAACTTCATGCCACGGTTCATGCTCGTCCAGAACCTGACGGAAGATATCGCCTCCGCCTAATCCTCCGTCTAACCCTGGCCGCACACGCGCGTTCAATTCATTCAACTTTTCATCCAGGGACTTGTGATAAAAAAGAAAACCATCTTGCGCGGGATTTCCAGCCAAAAGATCAACCACCTCAACCCGGCCATTGGCTTGAAGAACCTTGCTGATAATGTGAGCACTCTGAAACCGAACAAGAGCCGCCGAAGGATCAAGCCCTTCCTTCGCTATTTGAACCCAGGCATCCTTCAATAGAGAATCATGTACGCCGCCCGGCTCGTATCCTGAATTGGCCTCGACCCAAAGGGTAGTGGCGCCGATTTTCCTTGCGACAAAATTAAAGCGCAAAATTTCCTCTCCCTTTTTCAATTCCCAAGCGTGCTCAGTGCCTTCAGCAGCATCTTGTGGTAACTGACTCTTTAAATCAGCCATATCTTCCTTAGTCAAACGGGATTCGGGTGTGTCGCCTAAAAATAGAGCGTGCTCACCCACACGAAGATCTTTGACGGCCCACGCCAAAGCTGCGGACACTGCCCCCGCGCGCGTATAACTCGCCTGGGACTCGCGGATCGTTTGAGTATCTAGCTTGGAGTACCACGCAACCGCTTGTTCATCAATAAATTTCCGGAGCTTCACACCCAAAAGAGTCTGTCCCGGACTCTCGACTGCTGGATCATTAAAAATCTCAGCTTCCGCATCAATAATTTCATTGTGGGACAGACTTGTGTTCTCCGCGGCTTCGTGGAATAAATACCGCTCAATGAGATTCTTGATCTCTCCCTGCTCTTCCGCTTCCTTTAAAAAACGGATCAGGTCTACGGCCCGAGCGCTTTCATTGCCAAGATAAAACTTGTCCTCTCCTTCTACCTTTGAGTCAAACCAGTGAAGAAGGTCTCTTGGATTTGTGAGAATGGAATTCATTGTTTCGATTTGCCGATTCACCTCGGTTTCTATTTGATCGTCAGGTAACCCTTCCTCCCTAATCGTCTCTGCAATCCTTCTTCTTAAAACTTCCTCCATCTTGGTTTTATAAGTCTCTAAGAATACTCGACTGCGCTCTTCCGCAAGAGCCACCACGTCTTCATTGGCGTTTCGCACTTGATCGCTATTTGCAATAATTTCTTTCCTGATCGCCGCTTCTTCATCGGCCGTGTATCCCTGGCTGATGTTGCCTCTTATGGGCGGTTCTTCCTCTGTGGGCGAAATAAAAACTAAATTCGATTCATTGATCCAGCCAGACACCAGGGGATCAAGCAAGTCTCTAAGAATCCTTCTGTCATTTTCAGAAAGGTCATATTTCGCGATCAGATACGCAATCATTTTCGATCCACGCTCTGTTGCTGTTTTACGTAGAATAAGACCTTTCTCAACAGCATACGCGAGTTCGTAACCGGCGTCTTGCAAATTAGGGGACACTGTTGTTGACTGCTCAAGTGTGTTATACTTCGCCATAACACCATCGCCATACGCAAGCGCATCCTGCAGACGCTGGCTCAGAGGAGACTTGATCCTGCCCGTGTAACCATAAGCGGCAAGCCAGAGAAGAACGGAATCATCCGTCACCAAATCTTCGATCCCGTTCATCGTCAATACGCCCTCTTTTCCGATCATCCCTGCCATGACTGGACGAAGCGCTTCGAGTTTCCCCTCAGTGACATCCCCATCACCCAGCACAGGACGGATCTCCCAAGGTTCTTTTTCGCTGTCATCGTGATCCTGATTTATTCTGTAAACAAGCTCAGGCATATTTAAAATACCCCGCGTGGTATCGTAAAGTAAAAACTGGGCCAGCGGTTCTCGCGGTTCTCCGTATCCGTACAGTGAATACATGCCCCTATTTGTAAGTGGTGTACGATAAAACGATACAACCACATCTCCTGTTGTCAGAAGTGCGAGCTCCCAAGCGTATCCCACCCTGTCATTACCACTGTCATGATAATTCGAAAACTCCAACCTTTTACTCAGAGATTCCTTTCGTATCTCCTGAAGTATCCTTAATATGATTCCATCGTTCGGCAAATCGAAACTGTTTATGCCATTAGCATCCTCCGGTCCCTCTATTTGGAAAAAATGCGGTAGCAGTATGTCAAGTTCTTCTATCAAAACTTTTCCCGTAATATTCTCAGGCCAATCATCAATCGTGTTAGGCCGCCGGGGATCAAGTAAGCCTTCAAGAATCTGTCTGTCGTCTTCGGAAAGCTTATATTTCGTGAGCAGATGCGAAATTATTTCCGCTACCCGATCCTTTGCTGTTGCGCGGGTGATAAGACCTCTCGAAACAGAATACGCGAGTTCGTAACCGGCATTTATCAAAGCAGGAGGGGACGCTGTTGACTGCGCAAGCGTGAAATAATTTGCCTTAATAGCGCCGACATACGCAAGCAAATCCTGCAGACGCTGGCCCATGATAGAAAATAGGATCCTGTTCCCGTAGCCATAAGCGTCAAGCGCGAGAAGAACAGAATCCACCTTCCCCAAATCTCCGATCCCATCCATCGTCAATACGCCCTCTTCTATAATCCGCCTTGCCACGACTGGAATAAGCGCGGTGAGTTTTTCTTCAGTGACATTCCCGTTACCCAACACAGCAAGGATCGCCCTATGAAGCTCGCCAATATACGCTGGCTCTTCCTTGCTTAAAGCTTCAAATCCGCTCGTCATCAGGCGGTCCTTAAATCTTTGGGTCACCATACCGGTATCCGCAAGGGCATTCGCTAACTTGATGATTTCAATTTTATTTTGCCTGGCAAGCTCGATCAATCTCTGGATATCCATTTGAACACGCTCTTCTTCTGCTTGCGGAGTATCCCGGCCTAGCACTTCATGCCACGGTTCATGCTCGTCCAGAACCTGACGGAAGATATCGCCTCCGCCTAATCCTCCGTCTAACCCTGGCCGCACACGCGCGTTCAATTCATTCAACTTTTCATCCAGGGACTTGTGATAAAAAAGAAAACCATCTTGCGCGGGATTTCCAGCCAAAAGATCAACCACTTCAACCCGGCCATTGGTATGAAGAACCTTGCTGATAATGTGAGCACTCTGAAACCGAACAAGAGCCGCCGAAGGATCAAGCCCTTCCTTCGCTATTTGAACCCAGGCATCCTGCAATAGAGAATCATGTACGCCGCCCGGCTCGTATCCTGAATTGGCCTCGACCCAAAGGGTAGTGGCGCCGATTTTCCTTGCGACAAAAGTATAGCGGAAAATTTCCTCTCCCTTTTTCAATTCCCAAGCGTGCTCAGCGCCTTGGGCAGCATCTGGTGGTAACTGACTCTTTAGATCAGCCATATCTTCCTTAGTCAAACGAGATCCGGGTGTGTCGCCTAAAAATAAAGCGTGCTCACCCACACGAAGATCTTTGACAGCCCCCGCCAAAGCTGCGGACACTGCCCCCGCGCGCGTATAACTCGCCTGGGACTCACTGACCGTTTCTAGGGACCATGGCTGGCCGATAGGCACGGCCCCGACTTGATAAGGCTTAAGAATAATATTCTGTGCTTTGCGTTCCCTAATTTCTTCAACAAGGAAAGACAAAACATTCAAAGTAGAACGCGTAATATTCAAACTATAAGATAATGCCATGAATTCTTTTCTTTCCTCTTCTGTCCAATGGCCATTGATGAAATTATCACTCAGCCATAAGCTCCTGGCTATCGCCGCGCTGAGCACCGCTAACTTTTCATTTCTACTCTTCGGCTCCTTTAATCCAGCGTGATCGGCCAAGGCCTGCCAATTTCCTTCGCTGTCAATAAAAGCCAGGGATTCACTGACGAGCTCTTGCCCTGAATTTCCTGGAGACTTAAAATGAGAAAGAACATAATCACTTGTAATGACATCGGACCCGGCAATATGGTTAAAAATATGGCTAATCTCTGCTTGAAAAAGCGCGTCTTTTAATGGGCCTTCTTCTAAGAACTCCGCTGGGCCACCTTCTAAGGACTCATCTATCAACGTTACTCCTGCGCCTAAAGCGATTGCATCTAATTGTCTCTCTCCAGTCCAGGAAGGCAAAAGCACTTGAGCAAATCGAGAAAGGACTTTTGCGCTAACGGAAAATTTTGGAGCGTTGGCAAGTGCAAATGATTGCCGCGCGTCATTCACCGCGCGGATCGCCGTGGCTATCAACTCTCGATTGGCGGGTGTGGAATCATCCGCGTTTTCAATAAAACGAAGCAAGGACAAGAACGCTTTCTGCCGAATGTTCGGGCGATCATTTTGCAAATAAGATATCAATACCAGCATTTGCTGGGTGCTGACTTCGCCATTCACGAAGGCATTGTAAGAAAGATTGATGGTTGGCCAGTCCAAATCGGAAACACCCCACAAATTCTTGATCACCAGATCATCTTTGAACGCATTAACAAGGTCTCCTAAATGAACTCCCCCCAGCTCTTGGGCAAGTTTAAGAAGTCCTGATAAACCTGAATAGGCATCGATATTTCCACTACGTTGATATTCCTGAGAAAAAAAGCGGATAGTGTCATGGAACTTATCAAAGGGTAATCGCTGGGGTTGATAGAGGTCGACCGTATCCGGTCCGTTAATCTCGCGCAGAATACGGTTAAGCGCTCGCGCTAAAATTTCAGGCGAATTTTGAAACGCCGTCTCTGGAATTCCCAAGACATCCCTATACACTTGAAGCAACTGAAACACATAATAAATGCCTTGAGCTCCTTGATCTGTATACAGAGTTAATGGGAAATAACCTTCTGGAGAATTTGCACCTAATGATTCACTAGCGGCGTACCATTCCGCTATGGCGTAAAGTCTTGCGATTAAAGTCAAATAACTCCCTGCCGTTATTTCATCATTCCCTGAACCCACCGCCTCGATGATTTCACCGTCAATCAAATGATGGTCAATGGCCATTCGATGTATCGCCACCATGAACTCAGTCATAACCCTTCCTTCGTCAAGAATGGTATTTAATTCCGGATATCTTGTGTAGCTACTCGTGACTTGCGCGAGAGCCAATAAATACGCTTCTTCGTGTTGAGTGATGACCTCGCGTAAAATTCTTATGCGGAGAGCCTGATGAGTATCGCCTTCGATATCTTGTTCCGTGATGGAATGGCCGTTCACCGCGATATTCACCGAATCCGCTAAACGCGTCCACCACGAGGGATCCGTACGATTCAGAAGGACCGCGCTCCATAGGTCCGGGTTATCCTCCAGTACACGACTAAAAACGCCGTAGAAAACTTCCCGACGATATCTGGACTCACGCAAGATGAGTCGGTATTCGTCGCGTATCTCTGGCGCGGGCGGATCGTAAGTCGCAAATCCTAAAACCCCGTCACGTTGAAGCCTATTTCGAATACTATTCCGCAAAGGAGATTCCATTCCCTCTGGGATCACGAAGATATCCGCGTAATCACTAAAAATCATCAGGCCACTTTTAAGAGTGAAACTGCGCGGCTCGGTTTCAGGAAGCGACTGCCGTAAATCCGGCAATCTCTTAAGCATGGCATTCATTCCTTCCCGCGACATAAACACCGCGCCATATTGGAAGAAATCGCCAGATGAAGGCAGGGAATTAAGAGCTTGAGTCAGGCTCGTCAGCATTTCTTCTTGATCCGCGCTTAATGAGACACCCAAAGCCTCTCTCTTGGCGAGAAGGTTAATTACGTTTACGGCATTGTGCAGGCCGGAAGGAGAAGACCTGAGCTGGCTTAAAGTAATGAACCCGCGCAATGCCTGCCCCAAAGGATTCGTATCGTTACGTCTAAAAATTTTATTGGTTATCGTGATAATCTGTTCATGGGTTAACGGCGTATTATGCAAGATTTCATGGAGATCATACTCTTCCACCAAATTTTTAACATCACCCGTTTCCTCGCGCGTCTTTAAAAACCGCAGAACATCCACGGCCCGAGCGCTCTCATTGCCCAGCCAGAACCTCTCTTCCCCTTCCACCCGTGAATTTGCCCAGAAAGCAGGCATCTCGCTTAACAAGGCGCCTACCTTTACAATATCTTCTTCTGACACGTGGGCATGCTCAAGCTCAAGACGGATATCATGCGCGTACTTCTCCAGCAAATTCTTCCTTCTTTGCGCAATCAGCTTAACCATATTGTCATCATCAGGCTTGGCTTCTTCCGCGGCTTTCACCTGGGCGCTGTTCTTTTCATTATCCCGGCGTATTTGAACGTCTTCTTCAGCGGTAAACCCGCGGCTGATGTTACCTGCGGATACGTCTGATTTATGGAAGCGCGCTAACCAATGGGCGTGGTCTTCTGGTGTTTTGCTAAGATCCAGCAGCCTTTGCAGATAAATTTCCGTCTCCGGTGATTGGTCGAAGGTCCGGCGGGCCCAGAGATAGTCATAAAGAATATTTAGACTAAAACCAAACTGTTTTCCAAAATGATTAATCGGCTCTGTTTCGTCCATGACATAGGTGATGAATTCATACAGGATCTGGCCATCGCCAGGATAGTGATGGGTTGCGACGAACGCGACAAGCCGGTCAATCCAGTTTTTTTCTAGTTCTTCGTCATTGATTTTAGCCCTAACAGCCCCAACAAGTTTTTCAGCCAATGGCCTGGGCAATGCGCCAATGGTTCCTTTGCGCATTCTATAAATTTGTTGCGCTTCGTTTTTAGTAAGTTGAATACCAAATGCTCTTGAGATTGGATCACCAGGCGTTGTGTATTTCGTGATGAATTCCTCCAAAGCTTCGCGCGCCTTTTCTTGGTCATCAGGTGAAATCACAACTTTTCTTTTTCCCCTGCCACTCCCCACCATGCCGGGCTTCCTCTTTCCGGCTTCCTCTCCTTCTTGAAGCGGATTATTCCTGAGGGCAAGTATACCCTCCCTCACAGACGCGGTACTATCTCTTCCGCTGTGATAAAAGTGCGTATTAGGTGAATTAAAAATTTCCGGATCTTCTATAAGAGCGCTGAATTCGATATCAATATCAAAGTTGTATGACCACTGTTGATCATCTTGAATATCTCCAGTCCTCAGGTTGGTTAAGTCAAAATGCAGTGAACCTCCAGCGGCGATGATGGCCTTGAACTCCCTTTGCATAATCTCGATGATGGTCGACCTCAGAGACTGTTTGAGACGTGAGCGTTGGTTCGTTGGGATGCTAAATATCGCCAAGACAGCTTGATCTTGTTGGGAAAGCAGTCTTTGGATCGTACTATCCGTTGTTTGCGCCTCTTTCTTGAAAAATTCGAGAAACTCTCGATTTCCTCCGGCCCAATCACCGCGCAGAAATCGAAGTTCTGCTACGGCCCGTTTATACCGTTCGATGCGGTCTTTGCTGACTTCATCCGAGCGGCTCATTCTTCCGATCAATGGCAAAAGGCCGAAAAGCGCGCCAAAAATAGCGGCGAGACCGCCGCTTGGATCATGCGCTGTTAAAGAATTCGCTGTATTGCTCGGCTGGGTCAATTCTTCAACGGTATCCGCGGTTGGCCCCGCGCTGTCAATGGACCGCAGTAAATCCGGACTTATGAACTGATGTTCCGCAAGCACTGCCCGCATTTCGGTATAAAGATCACGAACGGCCAAACTGTTTAGGTATGACTGCAAGGTTTTAAGAAAAGTCTCTTCTTCAGGCGTGATCTCGCCCTGCGCGCTTCGTTCCTCATATTCGATACGCCACGCCAGCGCACCTTTCAGCAGAATATATTTAAGAGCTTCTGTCATTTGTCCATCAGATGGGGTTCTCCCTAAGAAAGCGGCAAGCCCGTTCCAATCAACGGCATCATTTTTCAAGGCGGCATCCACCAGCTTTTCCCCTGATGCGTATCGCAGGGCGGCGGAGGTGTCCCCTATCATATAGGAATCATTGTCAATGCTTTCCAGCGCCTGCCGAGTCATCAAATCCACATAGGTATATTTTCGCTCTATTGGATCAAGGCTTTTTTCAATCAGGACAATTCCTGAATCCAGAACAACTCCTCGTCTAAACTCACCGGCTGCATCCCCCATCTTTGAAGATAAATCATCGACAAAATATATGCCGTAATCAGAAGGCGGCAAGGACTCTAACATCCGCCAGGCTTCCTGGACTCTCCATTCTGAAACGGGTGTCTGCATATTCTCTGCGGCAATGATTTTAACCAAATCCGCGACAGCCGCATTTTTTTGAACAGCCGTTACAGGAGCAATAGACACGGGCATCGGGGCAAGCGCCTTTCCACCAACGGAAACGATGGCCAGGCCAAGCATTAAAGCCATGGCCCCCACGAGAATGGGTTTGGTAAGAGGAGCCGTTAGCTTTTGGAGATTG
>JAHFFT010000068.1 GCA_023247795.1 Candidatus Omnitrophota bacterium | reverse complement strand
CAGAACAATGATGGAATCATCCACGACCAGCCCGATCGCCAGAACGAACGCCAGCATGCTGACGATATTGATCGAATAGCCCATAGCATAAAGCACCCCGAATGTCGCAACGATCGACACCGGGATGGTCAGCGTCGGTATAAGTGTGGAACGCGCGTCGTGCAAAAAGATGTAGATAGAAAGAACGACCAATCCAAAGGCGAGAAAAAGAGTTTCCCACACTTCCTTGATCGCGCGCTCGACATAAACGGATTCATCATAAGGAAAAGCGACCTCGATGCCTTGCGGAAGGATCGAACGTATTTCTTCGATTTCTTTTTTGACCCTCTTGGCCACATCGATCGTATTGGCCTTGGACTGTTTGATGACCCCGATCCCCACGCACGGTTTGGCATTAAACCGCGCGATGGCGTGTTCATCCTCAACACCGACGACCGCGTGCCCGACATCCGACAAACGTATAAAGGTCGACTCGTCCTGTTTGATGACCAGGTTATTGTATTCTTCGGGCGTTTTTAATTCGCCGCGCGTTTCGATAGAAAGCACTCGTTCCCAATTTTCCACTAGGCCGCTGGGCAGCTCGACACTTTGTTTCTTTAACGCCTGCTCAACGTCCATGACCGTGACCCCGCGCGCCGCCATTTTCGGCGCGTCGAGCCAGATACGGATCGCGAAACGTTTCGCCCCGCCCAGAATGACGGAGCTGACGCCATTGATCGTCTGTAAACGGTCTTTGATGGTATCTTCGGCGAGTGTAGTTAATTCAAGCGTGGAATAACGGTCGCTAAAAAGCGCCACCCACAACACCGGCTGCGCGTTGGCATCCTGCTTGGCGATAATAGGCTCGTCGATATCCTTGGGCAGACGTCCACGCACGCGCGAAACGCGGTCGCGCACGTCCTGCGCGGCCACATCAATGTCGCGCGAGAGATCAAACTCGATGGTGATGGAACTGACCTGCTGGCGGGATTCGCTGGTCAGCGTGCGAATGCCTTCGATGGAAGTGAGCGATTCTTCCAGAATCTCGGTGACCTGGGCTTCCACCACACCGGCGTTGGCGCCGGTATAAACGGTAGTGACATTGACGATCGGGGGGTCGATGTCGGGGAGCTCGCGCACCGGCAGGCGCGTCAGCCCGATGACGCCGAAAAGGATCAGCCCCAGACTCATCATGGAGGCCAAAACCGGACGCTGGATGCTGATCTCGGAAAGCTTCATAACGCGTCGTGAGCTGTTTGCGCAGGGGTATCTTTAATTTTCACAGTTGAGCCCGGACCGATCTTTTGATAACCTTCGACGATCACGTTCTCTCCTTCGTCCAACCCTTCCACGATCTCGGCCTTACCGGCCAAACGAATGCCCACTTTGACCTTTTTCATCTGGGCTTTATTTTCCTGGTCCACCGCGAAGACAAATACGTCATCACCCTTGGGGAGCAACGCCTCCTCTGAAACAACCAACGCCTGGGAGCGGACGCTCACAATGAGATTTAAATTCGCGAACATGCCGCGGCGAAGTTTTCCTTGCGGGTTAGGAAGTTTAGCTTTCACCAGGGCGGTGCGGGTCTGCTCTTCCACCTGGGGATCGATGAAATAAACTTCCCCTTTGAATTCTTCATCCGGGTACGCCGCGACCGTCACTTCAACGGTCTGGCCTTCCTTGAGCTGGCCCAAAAAACGTTCCGGCACACGAAATTCGGCTTTTAACGGGTCCTGGTTGATCAAAAAGGTAAGCGTTGTTCCCTGATTCACAAATTGCCCCAGACTGACCTTGCGTTCGCCCATGACCCCGTCGAAGGCGGCCGTGATCACGGTTTCCTTAAGCTGGGCCTTGATGAGTTCCGCTTCGGCCTGCTTCGCCTCCAGATCAGATTTGGCCTGGTCGTATTCCTGCTGCGAGACCGCGCCGGACCTGATGAGGGAAGACAGCCGCTCAAAAGTAGTGTGGGCCAATCCCAGATTCGCTTCAGCCTGGGCCAGCGAGGCTTTGAGCTTGTCGGCATCGATCATAAAAAGCATTTGTCCTTTTTTAACGGGCTGGCCTTCGTCGAATCCGATCTCTTCGATGACGCCGGCGATCTCATTTTTGATCTCAACAAACTCATCCGCCGCGAGACTGCCGACCAAAGAGATCTTCTCCTCGATCTTCTCTCTCTTGACGGCCTCGGCAACGACGCTGACGGCAAATCCTCCCGGCGGCCCTTTTTTCTTTTGATCCCCGCATCCTGTCAGCATCAAAGAAGATAAAAATAACACTGTTTCAAAACAAGCAAGAGGAAATAATCTGCGTCGCATGGCATTTTCCTTATTAAGATTAGTTGGATAGCCAACCATATTGAACCGCCGTGGATCAGCTTAAGTTACGGGCAACTTGTCTTAAAACACCCTTGCAAACCTTCAGGTCCGAAGGCCTGATCCCTTTCTGGGCTTCCGCGAGAGTCTGCTTGACGAGTTTCAATAATTCCTGTTGAAAGGCCTTGCCCTGATTGGTCAAATAGATAAGTTTCTGGCGGGCGTCTTTCTTGTCCGGCGTGCGCACAACAAGATTTTTCTTTTCAAGTCCGTCGAGTAAACGCGTAATGCTGGTCTTGTCCTTGCAGGTGATGCCAGCCAGATCTTTCTGACTCTGGCCGTTTTTGTGCCAAAGGTTCATCAAGACCGCCCATTGCTCGCAGGTGACGTCATATCCGGCTTTTTCGAAATTGTGGTTGAGGCGGTTGGCCATCGAGCGCCCCGCCCGGCCGATCACGTAGCCTAAGGATTCTTCAAGATTATACTGGGTGGTTTTCATGGGATTTCGTTGCATATGCAACTATCGTAAGATTACACCGCAGGCCAGGGATTGTCAAGCAGTTAAAGTCCCTAAAAAAGAAAAACCCGTTCATCCCTTCATGGAATGGACGGGTTTCATTTTGGTTGCGTCAGGATTTCCCCGCCTTTTTATTTCAGTGACTTCTAGCCAACAAGTCAGCTCTTCTTTCTTTTTTGGCCTGATATAAAGCCATGTCTGCCTTGAGAACCAGATCATGGCGATCCATTTTCTCCTTGCATTCCGCGATGCCTATGCTCACGCTCATCGGTCTTTTAAGATCAAGGGCGCGGAAGCTTTTCTTAATTCTTTCAGCAATAATTTTGGCTTCCGACATGTTCGTCTCGGGCAGGATGACTACAAACTCATCTCCGGCGTACCGGCAGGCAATATCCACTTCGCGAACATGCCTATTTAACAGGGTGTTCATCTTTTTAAGAAGGGCATCCCCCTCAGGATGGCCGAACGAATCGTTATACGTCTTAAAATCGTCGATATCGACCATCATCAGACACAGGCTTTTTGAATAACGCTTCCTTCTCTTTAGTTCACAGTCGAGATTGGTGGAAAAATACCGGTAGTTGTGCATATGGGTCAAGGGATCAGTAATAGTCAAATAATTTAATCTCCGATACAGTGAGGCGTTCTCCACAGCAATAGCCACGTGTCGGGAAATCATGCATAAAATCTTCAGATCCAGATCAGAGAATATATCCCCCGGGATAGACTGCTTATTGGTGACATTGATCACGCCGATCAAGCGATCACCCAATACAATCGGGACACTCAAAAAAGATTTGCTGGTATAGCTCGAGCGATTCTTTTTCAAGAAGCGCCGGTCCGTTTCTATATTTGATACTAAAACCGCCTTTCTGGTCTCTGCCACTATGCCTGCCAAGGAATCTCCCTTTTTTATCCTGCTTTTCTGAACAATATTCTCAGGCAAACCTCGGTACCCCCTGATGACAAGCTCCTGAATCTGTTCGTCAAAAAGCATAAAGGAGCACCTGTTGGCCTCCAGGATTTTAGTGACTTTATCCACCACAAAATCGATTAATTTATCCAGATTTAATATTCTGTTGAGTCCCTCCTCAATAGCCAATACTTCCTCAAGTTTGTTTTTTTCTCTTACCAAAGCATGGGCCATATTTTGAAGATGCTTTTGCTCCTTCTTTCGTTGCGTTATATCCCGCATAAAACAGTGGTGGCCGATGAAATTCCCCTGCTCATCCATACGTTTCACCATGAAAACATGTTTATAAATCTCCGAATTGTCTTTACAAATAGCCCTTGCCTCAAATTCTCCATTTCCCTTCATAACCATCTCTTGATAAGCCTCTTCCGCATCTTTTTGATCATCTAAATGAATGATGGGCTGCCAACTGGAACCTACCAATTCTTCCGGCGTGTATCCCATTGTTCTCGCATAAATTTCATTGACATAAGTATAATTACCATTGGTATCCAGGCGGGAAATGCCGGGCATGGCATAGGTCAATGCCATATTTAATTCACGCAACTCCTCTTCAGTGCGCTTTTGCTTCCTGACATATTGTTCATCCTGCCGGGTACGTTGGGTTATATCTCTCGTGATACCCATAATGCCGACGATGTGCCCCTTACTGTCTTTCCTGGGTAATTTGGTCGTCGAAACCACATGCCTTGATCCATCCGGCCGTGTCGTCCTTTCCACTTTGTCAACAAGCGGGATCCCGGTTTCCATGACTTTTTTGTCATCAGCAACCATAAAATCAGCTTGCTCCTTAGGGAAAAAATCATAATCCGTTTTACCAGTAACGCCTTCCGGCTCCAGATTGAGTCCGTTGGCATGGGCCTTATTCACCAACACCAAACGCCCATCCTCGTCCTTAAAATAAACAGCGTCCGGGATATTATCTATCAATTCCTGAAACAGTTGCTTTTCTTGTAATTTGTTGGAAAATCTTGCTCTTTTGGGGAAAGATTTCTTGGCGAGAGAATGGGCGACCCGGGAACTGTCAGAATTAGTGTATAACATATACTGACTCTCCTCCGTCAAACCTAATAATATTATATCAAAACTGAGTATACCGGTCAATTACCGATTTGTATCGGGTAATATCGGGCAATATACCATATTGTGTGTAAATTAGTTTTAATGTTATAAAAAAGGCGTATCTTTCTGTTTGGACAACATCAACTAGGGTTGACCCATGTCAGCCCTGAACAGAACCGCCTTGCGTTTGCTGAATCTTTTCGGCATAATTGCGGGCTTGCTCTTTGCCAATTTCGGCGTCAACCGAAGTTTTTTTGCTTCAACGACGGCGATGGGTTTGCCGTTCTTTCCCGACAAAGCATAATCAGAAAACAGATGGCCTTGACAGGGCGTCTGCGGTTCGTGAACTCCATCGGGGAAGTCCGATCCAGATATCCAATTCCTCTGTTACCTGAATCGGATTTTTAACTTCCGACCCGGCTGATTTGAGCCGTTTATCAATGATTTGTCGTCGTGTTTGCGCTTCGGTTTTGGTCATAAGCACCTATGGTCGCTTTCATTATTACTTACGCCAACACCTCTTCAATCTTAAGAATAAAATCCTCGGTATCTTCGATGATCCACTGCGCGTCGTCGTTGGTAAGGATTTCAATGCCGTATTGTTCGACAACTCTTTCTTCCTGCGCCTTCTCCAAGCTTTCTGCATATTTTCGCTCAAGATGTTTCGCTTTCTTAATGTAAACCATGTATTCGGGCGCGACTTTTGCCTGCTCGACAAAAAATTCGTTAAAAGCGGCTATGGCGCAGTAATGGGCTGTGGCGCGGATGCCGATATTGAGTAACGCGGCCAAAACCGCATGATACATCGCGTAATACCCACAGATGACCGTCCAATCAAATAAATCATTATCAAACATCATTTTCATGGCGCGCAGATTGCGGTGCGCTTTGTCGATATGCTGACGGGCCCTGGCCGTATCCACCGGAACTTTCTTAAGATTCGGCTTTCCCTCTTTGGGATGAAAACATCCGCGAAGTGTTTTTTCGATATCCTTAGGCATTGGCCTTTCCTCCCTCTTTGATTAACTGCCAGAACAAAAATTCGTTATATAAAACCACCCGGTCTTTCCAGAGCTCATCGTAGAACTCTGTCTTTTTCTTGAAGCCATCAACAAATTTTTCCGTTGTTGTGCTTATCGGCCTTATTTCTAAAAGCGGACCGGCGTCCGTTTTGGCTTTATTCATGACCGGCGTCACTTCATTTTCTTTGCCTGAAACAACGGCCAGAACATCCACATCGCTGTTTTTAGTCCAATCCCCTCTGGCCACCGAACCAAAAAGGATGACAATCTGGATTTTTTTGTCAGACAAACTCACGATGTCGTTGGAATATTTTTGCAGAAGGCGGGCGATCTTTTTATTTTTACTGTAAAAATCTTTTCTCTTTTCCAGCTCTAAATATTCAAATATTTTTAGAAGCGCCTCATTTTCAAGATTGGGCTTAAAAAACACCATGTTGGATATTTCCCGTCTTTTAAACATATCTTCTTTGACGAATAAGCGCAAGGAATTATCGACGTTGGTAAGCGAGACTTTGGATAATCTGACCACCTCTCTCAGATGGACTTCCTTAAAAGGGGCTTTAAAAAAGACCTCAAGTATTTTTTTCCGCTTGTCGGGTATCAGCATGTTTGCTCCTCATGTTCTATTTTGTAGGACAACCGTCCTATAATATAGGACGACTGTAAGACGCTGTCAATAAAATTTTAACTTTATGGGATGATTGAAGGTCCTGTGACGGTAGAATCCGGCTGGGCAAGACCAAACACCAGCTTATCCAATCGCTCCCCAACTCCGCGGTTAGTGTTTGGCAAGATATGACCGTAACGATCCATGGTGGTTTGTATAGAGGCGTGGCCAAGCTGGGATTGAATAAATTTGATGGTTTCTCCCTGGGCGATGAGAAGAGAGGTGTAGGTGTGGCGTAGATCGTGGAAACGCACCAGCCGCAGTCCGGCCATTCTTAGTGCAGGCTGGAAATCTCTTTTAATTGTGTTGTCCGGATCCAGCGGACTGAAGTGGACCCCTTGGCCTTTAGAAACGCGGAAAGATATAAATCGCTTGTTTTATAGGTTTCCATTGGATTATCATCTCCTCTCTTAGGAAATTGTCCCCTCACTAGCTCTTTACGTCGTTTTTTAGCAAAGTGTCGAAAAAATCTTTAACTTTTAGCCATTTTGTCCCTCCCTACAGTCCTATGCGACGTTTTTTGGCGAAGTGCCGGAAATATTTTCAGATTTTTCAAAGTTTATCCCTCCCTATAGCCCTATACGGTATTTTTTGTAAAAGTGTCGGAAAAAAGTTAAAAAAAATCTTGAGTCACCACAGAATAACACTCTGAAAGCAACATCAACCTCTCCCAAAACTCCTATACCGTGACTTTTTCCAAAGTGCCGGAAAAAATAACAGAAATCCGCCCCTACTAGTTCATACGAAGAAAATCAGCAAACTGACGAAAAAAACTTAAAATATTTTTACGGGGAAATAAAAAGGGCACATCGGATCAGATGTGCTGGGAAAGGCATGAAGGGATTTTTTTGTTAGCATGGCGTTAGCACGGCGGAAATTGGGGGATACAACAAAAAAGGGAGATGTCATAACTGACCATCTCCCAATCATTTAAAAAGTTGCGGGGACAGGATTTGAACCTGCGACCTTCAGGTTATGAGAGGCGTTTTCAAACCATACGATCCCACTTGATTCATCTTAATGGGTTACCTGTGTTTGTTCTATTGAAAAATTTTGTTCGTCGTTGTTTTCGATGCTATGGGGTTTATC